>NZ_ALKG01000063.1 GCF_000286455.1 Selenomonas sp. FOBRC6 | reverse complement strand
CGGCAAATCCGAACATCGTGGATTTCTGGTGGGCGGTGGATCGTGCTGCGAAGGAATGTATCAAGGAGCGTACGAGGAAAGTCACGCACGGCATTCGGTTCATCTATCAGGGCGGTATGATGTTCATTGAGCTTCCGAGCAGCAGACGGCTTTCCTACGTAAAACCGCGCATCGGAGAGAATCCGTTCGGCGGCGAATCCATCACCTATATGGGACTCGATCTCTCGAAAAAGTGGGCGCGGATCGAATCCTACGGCCCGAAGCTCGTGGAGAATATCACGCAGGCCATCAGCCGCGACATTCTCTGCTACGCCATGCAGACGCTGCGAACGATGGACATTGTCGCGCACGTCCATGACGAACTCATCATCGAATGCGATGAGCGAGTCTCTCTTGTTGCCCTGTGTGAGCAGATGGCGCGAACCCCACCTTGGGCAGACGGACTTCTGCTCCGCGCCGATGGTTTTGAATGTAATTTCTATCAGAAAGAGTAAAAACGTCCCTTTTCACCTCCTGCCAAGGCTACCTTGCAGGAGGTGTTTTCTATGACGGAAGAACAGAAACAACAAATCTATACACTCCGCAGAGGTGGACTGGGATATAAAAAGATTGCCCTGCTGATGAGCATATCTGTCAATACGGTGAAGTCCTTTTGTCGCAACAACGAACTGACGGGGAATCGTTCATTTGCTGTGTGCCTTGCTTGCGGTAAGCCGCTTGTGCAGATACCAAAGAGAAAGCAGCGGAAGTTCTGTTCGGTTCAGTGCCGGGAGACATGGTGGAGCAGAAATCGTGACAAAGGAAATAAGCCTACGGGCGAAACCTGTCGCTGCGCTCATTGCGGCAGGATATTTTCTGCCTATCGGCGTGAGCATCGGAAGTATTGCTCCCATGCCTGTTATGTCGCGGAGCGGTTTCAAGGCGGTGGTGTCCATGCGTAAAGACCAGTACCGCGCGGATATGCTCTACCACATGTCGCTCTCCGTAGCAAAGACCATGCGGGCAAAGGGGCTCATCACAGCGGATGAGTATGCTGAAATCGACAGCATGCTCCTTGCAAAATATCAGCCGTATCTTGGTCGACTTATCTCGGAAAATGCTTGATAAATCCGCTTTGTAGAGCAATATATAGTAGAAGAAAGGAGGTTGATAGAGTGCCTGAGGTAAGAAAAATCGAGCCTACGGTTACCGTCCTAAAGCCGAGAAAACGTGTGGCGGCGTATGCCCGTATCTCGATGGAATCGGACAGACTGAACCATTCGCTTTCCGCGCAGATCAGCTATTTCAGCGAACTTATCCAAAGGAATCCTGAATGGATTTATGTCGGCGTTTATGCCGACAGCGGCATCTCCGGCGGCGACATTCGCCGCCGGGCAGAATTTCAGCGTTTGCTCGATGACTGCAATGCTGGGAAAATCAACATCGTTCTCTGCAAGAGCATTTCGCGGTTTGCCCGCAGCACGGTTGATCTATTGGAAACCGTGCGCCATCTAAAATCCATCGGCGTAGAAGTGCGGTTTGAGAAAGAGAATATACATACCCTCTCGTCTGATGGTGAACTTTTACTCAGCATTTTGGCAGGCTTTGCGGAAGAGGAAAGCCGCAGTCAGTCTGAGAATGCCAAATGGGCGATCCGGAAGAAATTCGAGCGAGGGAAGCAATGGCATGTCGCAGCTTACGGTTATCGTTGGAACGGAGAAACCTTCGTTATCTGTGAGGAGGAGGCAAAGGCTGTCCGCGTCATATTCGATAACTTCCTAAAGGATGTCCCTCTTGGGCGCACAGCAAAATGGCTCAAGGAGAACGGACATGCCTGTTCGATACCGTTCATTCACTATGTTTTGGAGAATCCGGTTTACGTCGGCGATGTCATTCTTCAGCGGTATTTTACGGAGAATCCTCGGACGCACAAAATTTTCAGGAACACAGGGCAGCTTCCGCGCTACCTTGTCACCGATAATCACGCGCCGATCATCGAGCGCGAGACGTTCGAGAAGGTACAGGAGAAAATCAAGGCGAGCTATGAGTTCAATCCTGCGGCACATCGCATTGTAAAGCCCAGCTGTTTCTCGGCAAAAATCATCTGCGGAAGATGCGGCGCACACTTCGTCAAGGGCGTGACCAAAACCAACAGGCATGACGGCTTGCAGGAGCATTGGTTTTGCTACGGCAAAATTCACAAGCGAATGTGCAATGCAAGGAACATCCGCGGGTATCGTCTGTGGGAGGCGTGTCGTGAGGTTCTGGGGTTATCCGAATTTGATGAGGATGTGTTTGCCAAGACCGTGGAGAAGATTCTCACCACCGATACGGACAGTCTCGTTTTCCATTTTTATGATGGCACGGTGAAAACCGCCCGCATCCATTATTTCAGTCAGGACGAGAAGAAATACACCGACCCACACAGAAAGCCCTTCGGCTACACATGGAGCAAGAACGGTTATGTGATTGTTCCAAAAGAGGCAGAAGCCGTGCAGTTGGTGTATCAATACTATGCCGAGGGATGGAACATCTCCGACATTTCGCGTGAACTCGAATCCAAGGGCTATCAGAGCATTCGGGGCAGATTTTCCCGCCGTGTGGTAACAACAGTTCTCGACAGTGATTTCTACATCGGCAATCGAACCATCAAGGGACAGTTTACGGAAAGTGGTGTGGATGAGGTTATCGAGAATGACCACGCACCGATTGTCAGCAAAGAACTGTTCGATACCGTCCAAAAGCGGCGGACGGTTGAACTGAAAAAGCAGGAACGGCGCATTGCCACAAGGAGGCGAATAGACAATGAGAAGCGTAACGGTCATCCCGGCCAGCGTCAATAAATTCTCGGCGCAGCCCCTATCTGCCACAGAAAAGCGCAAAGTTGCGGCGTATGCGCGGGTTTCTACGGATGAGGAGGAGCAGCAGAGCAGCTATGCCGCCCAATGCGATTATTACGAGCGGTACATCAAGAGCCGTGCAGATTGGGCGTTCGTCAAGGTATACGCCGATGAAGGAATCAGCGGCTGCAATACCCGGAAGCGTGAGGCGTTCAAGGCGATGGTGCAGGATGCCCTGGACGGCAAAATCCAACTGATTCTCACGAAATCTGTGTCGCGCTTTGCGAGAAACACCGTGGACAGCCTCACAACCATACGAAAACTGAAAGAGCATGGCGTGGAGGTTTGGTTCGAGAAAGAGAACCTTAAAACATTTGATCCCAAAGTGGAAATGCTATTGACCATTTTAGCGAGCCTCAGTCAGGAGGAATCCCGCTCCATCTCAGAGAATGTGAATTGGGGCATTCGCAAGAAAATGACGGACGGTAAATTCAGCCTCGGCTACAGCCATTTTCTCGGTTATGACAAGGGCGCGGATGGTTCGCTTGTCATCAACGAGGAAGAGGCAAAGGTGATCCGCAGGATTTACGCGCTCTACATCAAGGGAATGTCGCCTTACGGCATCGCGAAAGTGCTGACCGAGGAAGGCATCAAAACGCCCAGTGGAAAAACCCGGTGGAGTGACAGTACCGTGAGCAGCATCCTTCGTAACGAGAAATACTGTGGGCGGGCACTTCTCCAAAAGACATTCACCCCGGATTTTCTGACCAAGAAAACCGTCAAGAACACCGGGCAAGTCCCGAGTTACTATGTGGAGCACAGTCACGCGCCAATCATCGACCCGGATGTTTACGACATGGTGCAGCGAATGATGGAGGGTCGCAAGCGGGGGAGGGACAGAATCAGCTCTGTCAGCATTTTCTCGAGCAAACTCAGATGCGGCGACTGCGGTTCTTGGTACGGCTCGAAAACGTGGCACTCCACGGACAAATACAAGCGGGTTGTCTGGCAATGCAATCACAAGTTTCGCGGCACGAAATGCAGCACGCCGCATTTTACAGAGGACGAAATCAAGGAACTGTTCGTTCGCGCCGTCAATCTGCTGCTTACCGAAAAAGAGGAGATTATCTCTACCTACGAAATGATGCGGGATAAGCTGTTCTCCACCACGGCACTTGTCGAGGAGCGCAGGGCACTGGAAAATGAACTGAATGTCACGGCAAGACTGGTGGAGGACTGCATTAAGGAAAATGCCCGTATTGCCCAAGACCAGACGGCATACGAGGAACGCTACCAAAGCCTTGTCGAGCGGTACGAAAGCGCAAAGAAGCGGTATGATGAGATCGTCGAACAGATAAGCGACCGAACAATCCGTGGCGAGCAAGTTTCCATTTTTCTGGAAAAACTGAGAGAACAGGATTTAATCGACACGTTCGATGACGATCTCTGGCTTTCGATGGTGGATTTCATCACCGTGCACGATAAGAGCAAAGTGACCGTTACGTTCAAGGACGGGAGCGAGATAAAACTGGACAGATAAACGACGAGCGGGAGCCGGTGAGAAAAGCCGATGCCCGCTCTTTTCTTATTTTGACACCCTGAAAAATGTCAGAGTACAGGAAAAATGTAAGGGTTCAAAGGAAAAATGTCATTGTATCAAAGTAAGCGTGCAGGGGGAACTCCTGATCACGATTATGTCCAGCCTCGCTCAGGAGGAAAGTCGCAGCATCTCGGAGAACACCACATGGGGCAAGCGGAAGCAGTTCGCCGAGGGCAAGACCAGTGTGGGCTACAGTGCATTTCTCGGCTATGACAAGGACTTCAAAATCAACGAGGAACAGGCGCAAGTGGTGAAGCTCATCTACAAACTCTTCCTTGGCGGGCGATCCTTCTATGCGATTACCAAGGAACTGGAAAAGCGGGGCATCAAATCCCCGTCGGGAAAGGACAAGTGGTACATTTCTACGGTGCGCTCCATTCTTACCAACGAGAAGTACCGTGGCGATGCGTTGATTCAGAAGGAGTATACGGCGGACTTCCTCGATAAGACGAGACGAAAGAATACGGGCGAGATTCCTCAGTACTATGTGGAGGAACACCATGAGGCGATCATCTCGCCGGACTTGTTTGATTTTGTGCAGACAGAAATTAAGGCGCGGGAAAACGGCAGCAAGCACAGCGGCGTGAGCATCTTCGCAAACAAAATCAAATGTGGCTGCTGCGGCGGTTGGTACGGGGCGAAGGTATGGCACTCCACGGATAAGTACCGTAGGGTAGTCTACCGATGCAACAAGAAATATGCCAAGAAGGGCAAGCCATGCAGCACAAGACATCTGACGGAGGAGGAAATCAAACAGATTTTCGTCAAGGCTCTGAACTCCTTGGTGGAAGTCAGAGAGAACGTGATTGCAGAACTCCGATCTCTGATTGACAGTGTTTGCCAAACGGGGGAGCTGTTGGAGGAACACGATAGAGTAGAGCAGGAACTCGGTGTTTTGGCAGAACGACTCGAAACGCTGATTCGTGAGAATGCACGGGTGGCACAGGATCAGACGGCGTATCTGAAACAGGAAAATGAGATTCGTGCACGCTATGTGGAAAAGCAGGGGCATCTAGCGAGGTTGGATGAGCAAATTGCCGAGAGGGATGGAAAGAGAAACATTTTGGAGGGCATGATTCAAGTGGTATGTGATATCAACGGGGAGCAAGTTGCGTTTGACGAGGAGCTATGGAGTGGACTGCTCGATCACATTGTAGTTAAGGAGGACGGCGCGGTAGTTGTTGTTTTCAAGGGCGGGATTGAGAGCGGCGTTGATGGATGTAGAGGTTTGTTCTATTTAAGGAAACAAAGCGGATGAAGATTGGTACTCTATAGGGGGACATTGGCAGGGAAAAGATGCGCTGAGAGAAGTTGGACTACAGCTATCAGCGTTTCTTACAATACAGTCAACAAATTAATTAAGAAGTGTTATCCTTAAAGCTTTTCGAGTTGTTTTAAATGATCTTGCACTAATGTGCGTGAATACATTTTAGGTTGATCGGAATCACGAACAATTCGCCATAGGATAGCAGCTGCCTTTAATTTTGATTTGAACTTGTCATTTATGGGATCAGCGCAGAAATCTTTTAAGAAGCGGTTCCATTCGCATACAGAAGAATCATACTTTGCATACGTCGATATCCCCTTATATACATTCAACATGTCCTGTATAGTAAACGATGTGTCGTGATCCGCTTTCACCTTTCGCCATGCGGTCGCCATATCTGCTGTAAATTTAAAGGGAGAAACCCTCGTCAGATTTGAGAAATATGTTCTAAAATTTGTGTTGAACGAAAAGTTGCAAGCAAGTAATGGTGTGTCCAAGGAAATCGCTCCAGATGATATCATCTGCTCTTTTTGGGGAGTGGCTTTGACTATGTTCCCTTTAAAGTATTCTGCAATGTTGTGATTGAGATCTTTTTTTACCCCCCTGTGTGCAATTCCAAGCTTTTTGCAAATCTCTACGAGTTCTGTTCGATACCAATAATATTTTATAAACTCCTCATATGAGCGAATCTCATCAAATGCAGGACGCTGTGTCATAATGACATCTCCTCGTAAATAGCAGGTCAGACGAATAGATGTCTATCATTATATCACATTTATGGTATGACACAACGCATGATTTCGAGATGGAGCAGGCGCGTGTCTTTCGGTGTGGCCGCATCACTGTGGTGGAGGAGTGTACGGATGTGACGGGGATGCCACTTTTATCCTTTGCTCATCCCGCAGAGGATCTCTATTGCCGTGTCGATGCACTCTCCTTTGTCGTCGAGATTACGGCACAGGGACGGGATTTCT
>NZ_ALKG01000062.1 GCF_000286455.1 Selenomonas sp. FOBRC6 | reverse complement strand
ATCATCAAAAATATTGTGGGCAACGGCAGATTCCTCAACAGCAGTCTGCGTGCCTTTGACAATGCGGATGTCATGACGTTCTTTGAGGGACTGGGTGTACCGCTCAAGATGGAGCGCGGCAACCGCGTTTTTCCCGAGAGCGATCGCGCTGTCGATGTAGTCGATGCCATGCTCCGTCATCTGCGCGATCATGAGGTCGAGATTCGCACGAATGCGGCGGTGAGTGAGCTCTGCATTGAGGACGGTCACGTATGCGGCGTCGGCCTTGCAGACGGCACGCACATCGAGGCGGCTTCCGTGATTCTCGCAACGGGGGGAGCCTCCTATCCAGCGACGGGATCGACAGGTGACGGCTATGCGCTCGCACGCGCGGCGGGGCACACGGTCACAGAGATTTTCCCCGCGCTCGTCCCTCTTGTGACAAGCGAGGCGTGGGTGAAGGATGTGCAGGGACTATCGCTTCGCAATGTGCGCGCAAGCCTTTACCATGCGGGCAAAAAGGAACAGGACTTTTTCGGAGAAATGCTCTTCACGCATTTCGGCGTAACGGGACCCATTATTTTGCAGCTGAGCCGCCGCGCGTCGGAACTCCTTGCGGCGGGGACGCCGGACTTGGAACTTCGTCTGAATCTGAAACCCGCGCTGACGCATGAGAAGCTGCGCGAACGCGTGGAGCGCGACTTTGCAACGTACGAACGCAAGCAGCTACGTAACGCAATGATCGACCTTCTGCCCAAGCGACTGATCGAGCCCGTGCTGAATGCGGCAGGCCTCTCGCCCGAGCGATTTGCACAACAGATTTCATCGAAGGAGCGGGAGCGACTCGTACAAACATTGCAGGCGTTGCCGCTGACGGTCACGGGGACGCGTCCCATTGCAGAGGCGATTGTGACGGCGGGCGGCGTTGCGACGCGGGAGATTGACCCGCGCACAATGGAGTCCAAGATCGTAAAGCATCTCTACTTCGTCGGCGAGCTGGTCGACGTGGATGCATATACGGGCGGCTACAATTTACAGGCGGCGTTTTCGATGGGACATGCCGCCGGTTCTTACAGCGTTTGGAATTTGGAAGGGGACAAGTGAATGGCTGAGATTCAAACGATTGCGCCCGTGCGGCACGGCTGGCAGGGCGAGGTCGAGATTCCGGGCGACAAGTCCATCTCGCACCGCAGCGTCATGTTTGCGGGGCTGGGCAATACGCCCGTTCATATCAGGAATTTTCTCCATGCGGCGGACTGCCTCTCGACGGTCGGCGTCATGCGTGCGCTCGGCGTGGATGTGGAGTTCCTGAATGAGCACGAGCTGATCGTCACGGGGAAGGGATTGTACGGACTGAGAGAACCGATGACGGTGCTCGATGCGGGCAACTCGGGGACAACGCTGCGCCTCATGATGGGGGTGCTCGCCCCGCAGCCCTTCCTTTCAACATTTTGCGGCGATGCCTCGCTGACGCGCCGCCCGATGGCACGTGTCCTCCTGCCGCTCTCTCAGATGGGAGCGAAGATTTACGGTCGCAATGCGAACAAGAACCTCCCGCTCACGATCGTGCCGACAGCGGAGAAGCTGCGCGGCATCCGCTACGAAAGCCCCGTTGCGAGTGCACAGGTAAAGTCCGCGATTTTGCTTGCGGGACTCTATGCGGACGCACCGACCACGGTGACGGAGTCCTATGTCTCGCGCGACCATACGGAGCAGATGCTCGCAGGCTTCGGCGTTCATCTTGAGCGTACGGGGACGAGCGTCACTGTATTCCCCGTGGAGGAGGGTAGCTATCGCGCGCCCGATGAGATCACCGTGCCGGGCGACATCAGTTCGGCGGCGTACTTTCTCGTCGCAGGTACAATTATCAAGGGCAGCCGACTCCTGCTGAAAAATGTGGGCATCAATCCGACGCGTACGGGCATTCTCGACGTGCTCACGGAGATGGGCGCGGATATCCGCCTGCAAAACGAGCGTACGAGCGGCGGGGAGCGCGTGGCGGACATCATTGTCGCGTCGGCGTCCCTGCGCGGCATCTCCTTTGGTGCGGAGATCATGCCGCGCCTCATCGACGAGATCCCCGTGATTGCCGTCGCCGCGCTCTTTGCCGAGGGCGATACCGTCATCACGGGCGCGGGCGAATTGCGTGTGAAGGAAACCGACCGTCTCCATGCAATCGCCGAGGAGTTTCAAAAGCTCGCGCCCGGCAGCGTCGAGGAGCAGGAGGACGGGCTCATCATCCACGGAAAAACGGAGATACGTCAAGCGCAGGTCAGCAGTTGGGGCGATCATCGCATGGCAATGTCGCTTGCCGTCCTCGGTGCGGCAGCGGAGGGCGTTCGGATCGAGGAGCCAGACAGCGTGAATATTTCCTATCCGAGATTCTTCTCCGAGATGGAGTGTCTGAGCAAAGGAGGATCTTTATGAAGCGTGTGATTGCAATCGACGGCCCCGCAGGTGCGGGCAAGAGCACCGTCGCCAAGATTGTGGCGGAAAAGCTCGGCTATACTTACATTGATACGGGTGCGATGTATCGCGGCGTCGCGTGGAAAACCCTGCGGGACGACAAGGAGGCGAGCGTCGAGGCGATTCTGCGCGCAGTGCAGGACATCGACGTGCGCCTTGCCTGCACGGAGAGCGGCACGCGCGTCACGGTCGACGGCACGGATGTGACGGGCGAGATCCGCACGCCCGAGGTCACGCACATCGTCTCGCGCGTTGCGGCGCTCGGTCCCGTCCGCGAGAAGATGGTGGAATTGCAGCGTGCAATGGCGGCGGACGGTGCCGTCGTGATGGACGGGCGCGACATCGGGACGAATGTGCTGCCAAATGCCGACGTGAAGATCTTCCTCACGGCATCCGTGGAGGAACGCGCACGCCGCCGCTATGACGAGATGGTGGCAAAGGGCTATGCCGTTGACTTTGATGAGCTAAAAGATGAGATTGCATCCCGTGACAAGCAGGACAGCGAGCGCGCAATCTCACCTCTGCGGCAGGCGCAGGACGCTGTGCTGCTCGACTCGACGGCGCTCTCCATCGACGACGTTGTCGCGCGGATCTTGGAACTATCGGAATAGGCGGGGCGGATATGCTTTACGGATTTTTACAGTATTTCTTCCGATTGATTTTCTATACCCTTTTCCGCACGCGCGTCTATGGACGTGAGAATATCCCCGCTGAGGGCGCGGTCATCCTCGCCGCAAACCACGCGAGCAATATCGACCCGCCGCTTATGGCGAGCCTCATCGAGCGCCCCGTCGGCTACATGGCGAAGATCGAGCTGTTCGAGAATCCGATCTTCGGCGCGGCGATTCGCCGCTGTCATGCCTTCCCCGTGAAGCGCGGCGCATCTGATCGCGGCGCGATCAAGGCGGCGGTTACGGTGCTGAAGGAGGGGCGCGTTCTGGGGCTCTTCCCCGAGGGCACGCGCAGCAAGACGGGTGAGCTGCAGAAGGCGGAGGCGGGCGTCGCCCTCATCGCCGCCATGACGGGCGCACCGATTGTGCCCGTCGCCATCCTGAACTCACATCGCATCTTTGCAAACGGTGGGCTGATTCCGCAGCTGCGCATTATGTACGGCGTGCCGATCTCGTTCCACGGCGACCGCAAGAGCAAGGAATCGCTGGACACCTTCTCCGAGGAGATCATGGCGCAGATCGCGCGGATGAAGGATGAGCTTGCGCGCAAGTGAATAGAACGTAAGGTGAGGAAATGGAACTGTTTGATGTTCTGCCCGAACATT
The DNA here is from genome assembly GCF_000286455.1 of Selenomonas sp. FOBRC6. Lineage (GTDB taxonomy): Bacteria > Bacillota > Negativicutes > Selenomonadales > Selenomonadaceae > Centipeda. The sequence goes on along the minus strand of NZ_ALKG01000062.1, from coordinate 22,426 downwards.
TCTTCGGGCTGTTGGCGGGGAAATGCCGGCGGATCTATGCGGAGGCGGGATTCTGCCTCTACGAGCAGTACCGCCTTGCCCAGTTCGGCATCGAGTAGGAGATTCTGCGCGATAAATTCCAGGAGCTCATCGAGAGCTGGGCGGAAGCCGGCGTTGCGTACGAGGATGAGGACTTTTCGGCGAAGGATGCCGGCGCGGAGGAGTCGCGCGCCAAAGCAAATCACATGATCCGCCGCATGAAGGAATTCGGCTGGCTGGACTATGAGCAGCGCGAGAACTTCAAAATATTTATTTTGCTCCCACATTACAGCAGCCGCTTGTGGGGGCTTTTTGCAAATCTCTGCGAGGGGCGCGCGGTGGAGTACCAACGCTTTGCCTTCACGACCTATCAGGTGCTCTCGGGCGAGGCGGCAAAGGTGCAGCCGAGCATGGCGGTGCTCGAGGCGGAGCGGCTCGCGGAGGAGTTCGTTGAGGAACTGCGCATTCTGCTGAACAATATCAAGAGCAAGATGGAGCAGGTCTCCGCGCAGACGAGCCTACAGGACGTATTATCCCATCATTTTGTCGAATATCGTCCGGATATCGTGGATCGCAGCTATCATCGCCTCAAGACCTCGGATCACGTCTCGCGCTACCGAATCCGCATTCTGCAGGAGGTGCAGGAGATACGGCAGAACAAGGAGCGTCTGCGTGCCCTCTGCGATGATGCCGTACGCCGTCAGCTTGCTGACTCGGTGGAGGCTGCGGAATACCGCATGAACGCATCGCTGCAGACGATCGAGGAGATCTATCGGGGACTCGATGATATGTTTGCCCAGATCGACCGCCGCCACAATCAGTATGTGCGTGCGTCCTACGAGCGTGCACTGTATTTGCAGCAGGCGGGCAGCGCGCGCATGGAGAGCATGATTGCGGGCGTCCTCCTCGCCATAGCCGAGGCACGCGAGGAGAGAACCGAGGTTGGTGGTCTGCCGCGTCTCTTTCGTCTGCAAGCGATGGATATGCTCCTGCCCGCGTCCCGCTATGTGCCGCGCAAGAAGCGCATTCTGGAACCGGCTGCGGCCACGCCCGTGCGTGACGTTGATGAGGCTCTGCGCGCACGTGTGCGGCGTGAGAGTGCGGAGCGCGTTGCGCGCGGTATCTCGCGGCAGAAGATCGAGGCATGGATTCTGGATGTGCTCGGGCAGCGCGGCTCGATGGAGATCGAGGAGCTGCTGACCATCCTCCGCGAGGTGGAGGAGCCCGACCTCTTGCAGCTGCTCTACGTCTATCTCTACGGGCATGACGAGCTGGCACGATATCAGCTGGGCAAGCACAAGGAGATACGCGAGCAGGACACGATACGATACAGCAACCGCACGGTCAGGCGCAGGGAGAAGAGAAAATGAAGCTGGAACTGCTGAACGAAGAGGAACGCATACGCATTCGGAACGTCATACAGTCGCTTTTGGCATGCAATTTTTTGACGCGCGAGCACGATGCGGCACTCTACATTGCGGCGCGGCGTTATCGCGAAGAGCTTGCGGAGTACTTTCAGGTAATCGGCTGGGAGTTCCGCGTGGATGAGCGCTATGAGATCGTGTGGCTCCTCTCCACGGGGATGGCGCACAGGCGCTCCCTGACGTTGGAGGAGAGTATATGGCTGCTCGTATTGCGGCTCATCTATGAGGAAAAGCGTACAGGGCTGAACCTGAGCACATTCCCTATGACTACGCTCGCAGAGATCCGCGCCAAGTATCTGGCACTGCATCTGCCCGACCTCAAGAAAACAGCGCTGCAGCGCCTCACACAGCTCTCGAAGCAATACCGCCTCGCAGATGTACTCGATCGGGAGCTGTCCGAGGAGGCACGCATCCGCCTCTTCCACACGCTTGTGCTTGCCGTCGACGGGGAGGAGCTGTCGGAACTGCACAAGAGACTGGAAATCTATCGGCAGAGAAAGGAGGAGGACGATGAAGAAGCTGCGGAAAATGAAGGTCATCAATTGGCATTATTTCGATGAGGACGAGATTTCCTTCGGCTCGGCAACCATGCTCTCGGGGTACAGCGGCGCGGGCAAGTCCACATTGCTCGACGCCCTGCAGTACATCTTCATTGGGAGTCAGACACAGGCGCGGTTCAACGCGGCGGCGACGCAGGAAGCGCGGCGGACGCTGCTGCACTATCTGCGCGGCAAGATCAAGGCAGAAGGGGTACAGTATCTGCGCGCGGATGAATTCACCTCCTACATCGTGCTGGAATTCTATGACGATATAAAAAAAGTTTCCTTTATCGCGGGTTATGTGGTCGATGTCTTCCGCGATGACAGCTTGCAGGAGGAATTCTTCCTGCTCGATCGACGTGCCCTCTCGGAGGTCGAGTTTCGTGGGGAGGACGGCGCGCTCTATACGCGGGAGGCATTTCATCGGCGCTATGCACACGGCAGCAGCGTCTTTGAGACGGGGAAGAAGCAGTGGCAGCGGCGCCTGATGAACCGACTGGGGCAGCTTTCTGCACGCTTCTTGCCGGCTTTTTCACGCGCGCTCGCCTTTCGCCCCATCAATCAGGTGCGCGATTTTATCTATGAGTACATCCTCCTCCCGCGCGATCTGAAATTGGACGTCCTGCGCGAGGTGTTCTACTCCTATCAGAAATTCGAGCGCGATCTGCAGGGGCTGCGCGCGCAGAAGCGCGAACTGGAAACGCTGCAGGAGCATTATGATTCCTACTGCAAGTGGCGGGATACCGCATGCGAGCAGGAATTTGTCCTCCTGTCCTACAGGCATATGCGCGAGGCGGAAAAGCTGGATGCGGGGCGTATGCAGAAAGAGTCCTGCCGCGAACGCGTGGATGAGCTGCAGGTCAGAATGCACGAGCAGGAGCGGCTGTCCGAGCGCAGGAATCTCGAGCAGCAGGAGGCATATGCTGCGTGGCAGGGCAATGATACAAAGCGCAGGCGTGACGAACTGCTTGCGGCACAGAAGGAATGCGAGGAGAAGCAGCGTGCGCTCATAGACTCCCATCGGCGTCTTCAGCAGGGATTATTGCGCGAAGCCGAGCGTATTGCGGCACTTGCAGCATATCCTGCGGGCGAATTCTATGCGCTGCCGGAGGGTTTTGCAGCCTCCTTGGGCGAGCTGTCGCAGGTACTCACGCATGTGGCGGAGGATGGTGTACAGTCGGAGGAGATCGGGCAGCTGCAAGGCGATTTGCGTAATGGCGGCGCACTGCTCGCCGAGATCGGTGCAGGAATGCAGCGCGGCGCACTCCTCTTGGAACATGAACAGACGGCAGCTGGAGCGAGGCAGGAGGAACTGCGCGCGGAGATCGAGGGACTCAAGCGGCGACAGCGCAAATACGGCCCCGAGATGACGCGGCTCAAGGAGCTCTTGGAGCAGCGGCTTGCGGGACGCTCGGGGGTCTATGTGCTCTGCGAGGAGCTGGAGATTCTGGACGAGGAGTGGCGCGATACACTGGAAGGCTATCTGAATACGCAGCGGTTCGATCTTCTCGTGGATGAGTCTGTCTTTCGCGAGGCGCTGCACATCTATGAGACTGAAAAGAAGCAGCGCCATTTCGACGGCGTGGGGCTTGTCAATACAGAGGCAGAGAAAAAGTATCTGGGAGAAAGGGAACACAATTCCCTTGCGTCTCTCCTGCAGGCGAAGAATCCCCTTGCACAGGCGCGCGTTGACCATCTGCTTGGAACGGTTATGCAGGCTGCGGATGAGCAGGAGATGATAACGTATCGGAGCGCTGCAACGAAGAGCTGTATGTCCTACAAGGGGCTTGTGGCGCGTCAGATTCCACGCCGCTTCTATGAGATCCCGTACATCGGCGCGGGCGCGATCGAGCGCCAGCTCGAGATCCGTCAGCGGGAGTTGGAGGAGGTGCAACAGCGGCTCGCTGCGCTCGCAGAGGAAGCGAGCCGCATGCAGACATTTGCCGACCTTCTGCACGAGCCCCTGCATCGGTATGGAGATTTTGCCGAGCAGCTGGGCGTCCTGTCCGAACTCGAAGCCTGCGCGGCGGAGCTGGCGCGGATGGCAGAGGAGCTTTCGAGCATGGATCTCAGCGAGGCGGAGCGACTGAAAGCCGCCTATGAGGAGGCGCGGCAGCGTGCAGAGGAGGCGGCACGCGCATGCAGTGAGACGACGAAGGAGCAGGCACGTGCCGAGTCTGCGCTCGACCAGGCGGAGCGCGCACTGCCGCTTCTTGCACGCGCGGAGGAGGAGTCGGGGCAGGCGGTTCGGGCGTGGCGCGATGCCTATCCGGAGCTGTCCGAGGCAGCCGAGGCGCGTCTTGCCGCTCTCATGCAGGAGGCACACGGCGAGCGCAGCATGGAGGAGCGTCTGCAGAGCTACGATAGCAGTCGGCGCGGCAACGAGACGCGTCGTGACAATATGTGGCAGCAGCTGCTCGTTGCGCGTGAGCGCTATGGTCTGGAACACGGCGACACGGGGCACGTCTATGACCCCGATCATGCCTACTACGCACAGATCCACGCACGCCTTGCGGCGACGGATATTCCCGCCTTCGAGGAGAAGGCGCGCGAGGCTCTGGCGCAGTCGGAGATGGAGTTCAAGGCGCATTTCATCTTCAGTATGCGCGAGGCGATAGAGAGCGCGCGGCATGAATTCCGTGACCTGAACTATTCGCTCGATCAATTTCAGTTCCACAAGGATAAATACAGCTTCCTCATCACGCCCAGCGCGAAGTACAAGCCGTTTTACGATGCGGTTATGACGGCGGATTGGGAGATGGCGGGCGGGCTCTTTGCAGAGACTGATGCAGCGGCAAACGAGCAGGCAATGGAGCTGTTTGAAAAACTGGTCAAAGGCACGCCCGAGGAGCAGGAGGAGTTCTCCGACTATCGCCGCTACCTCGATTACGACATCCGCATTACGGATACAGCGGGGCAGTCCTATCTGTACTCGCGCGTTCTGCGGCAGACCTCGGGCGGCGAGACGCAGACACCGTTCTACATTGCAATCCTCGCTGCGTTTCAGCAGATTTACAACGACAAGACCATACGCCTTACCGTCTTTGATGAGGCGTTTAACAAAATGGATGAGGAGCGCATCAAATCCTGCATTCAGCTCATCAAGCGCATGGATATGCAGCTGATTGTCGCCGTCCCGGATGAGAAGCTCGCCGCCATTGCGCCCCTGATGGATCAGTCGATCATCGTGACGAATGCTGGAAATCACTGCTTTACCGATGAATTGGGTGATGTGCGGACATGGGAGAAGGGGATGACACATGAGGCAAATAGAGAGCAGGGCACACTATGAACGCGAGATTCTGACCATCCTTCTCGAAAAATACGAACGCAGCAGAGCCGCCGTCGGTGCGGCGGGACGGCGTCCTCAGTTTCGTCTGCGGAAATCCCCGCTTGCCTCTGCCTATGCGGACGAGCTCGACGCAGATCGGCGTGAGGCAATCGAGGCGGCGGCAGAGGAGCTCGAACGGCAGGGCATGATCTCTGTCGTGTGGGAGCGTCATGGCACGGGTCAGATCGAGCGCATCCTGCTCGCGGCGGACGCAGCGCAGCTCTATGAGCGCATGGGGCGCACGATGCCGCTCATGCGCGTGGAGGAATACCGCGCTGACATTTCGACGCTCACATTGTCTGCAGCCATATGGGTAAGGCGCTGCTGCAATGCGGCACACACAATATTGTCGGAGAACAAGATTCCCTCCTTCCTGCCTAGGGAGAATGAAATTCGCCGCGATCTGATCCGCGCCATCCTCTCACTGCCCGTTGTGGGAGAGAATGCCGTACCGAAGCGTGTATTCAGTCAGCGCGTTTTTGGTGACAGTAAGTATTTTGAACGATGCATCGAGGCGCCCCTGCTCATCCTCCTGCGGCGCTTTGCGGAGGAGCCGTGTGAAACGGATGCCGCGTATCTGGATATGGCGGGCATCAGTGGTCATCATGGGAAAGTCTGGATTGCGGGGCGCATGGACTTTTCGCTGCATGGTAGGGGGTATATGCTTGCCGACTTTGCGGGCGGGATCGAGCTGACATATGATACGGTTGCCGCGATGGAGATTGACGCACTGCCGCCCTCCATCCTGACGGTCGAGAATCTGACCAATGCAGAGGCGCTTGCACAGGAGAAGGTGGATCGTCTCCTCATCTATACGGCGGGATTTCCAAATCGAACCATACAAGCGCTGCTATCCAAGATTGCGGGAAAACAGCTGCCTACCGTACGGCACTGGGGCGATCTGGATTATGGCGGAATTCGCATTTTTGAATATCTGCGCAAGCACTTCTTTTCCCATCTAATGCCGTATCGCATGGGCGTGGAGGAACTGCGCGCCCATCGCGCCTTTGCCCAGAACTTGACAGACGCACAGAAAAAACGCCTCAAGGAGCTTCTTCGTCGTGAGGCTTTTGCCCTGTGGCACGAACTCATCCGCGCCATGCTCTCCGAGGGCATATGGTTGGAGCAGGAAGCTCTTTTGTGGGAAAATGATATGACATCGTAGGAGAAAAAACCACTCGGATCTGTGTCTGTCGCAGGGGTGATCCGCAGATTCGCATTTCCTGCAATCATCACATACCCATCAAAGAAAATATGCAGACAATTTACAGAAAAAAGGAATATGATGTGCGAAAGAAAGGGGGCTGTTCGTTGCAGGTATCGATACTGGCGAGCGGGAGCAAGGGGAATTCTGTCTATGTGGAACTGGACGGCGCGCGCATCCTCATTGACGCGGGCATCAGCGCGGCGCGGATCACGAAGGGGCTGCGTGCGCGCGGTGTCGAGCCACAGTCTCTGGACGCCGTACTCGTGACGCATGAGCATATCGACCATGTGCGAGGGCTGAGGACGCTCGCCAAGCAGTACCATGTGCCGATCCTTGCAACGCAGGGAACGCTTGCGGGCATCGACGGCGGCGCCTCATTTGCGGAGGATATGCATCGTATTTCGGAGGATTTCACAGTCGGTGCTGTGACCGTACGTCCCTTTCCGATCTCGCATGATGCGGCGGAGCCGTGTGGCTTCCGACTCGAAGGCTCCCACTGCTGTGCGCTGGCGACGGATCTCGGTGTTGTGACCGAGACGGTGCAGGATGCGATGGAGGGCGCGGACGTGCTCGTTCTCGAGGCGAATCACGATGCCGACCTCCTGCGTCAGGGCAGCTACCCGTGGCCGCTCAAGCGGCGTATCCTTTCGAATCGCGGGCATCTTGCGAACGGTGATGCCGCATGGGCTCTCACGCGCATGAAGAAGCCCCCGCGCAAGGTCTATCTCGCGCATCTCTCGGAGGAGAACAACCGTCCGACACTCGCGCGTGATACGGTGAATGACATCCTCGCCTCACGCGGCATCACGCTCGATATAGAGAGCTGTCTGCCGGAGGGTGGGGCAGAGATTATTATGTGAAAAGGAGATGTTTCTATGAACATCCGAAGCAAGAGGCGCAAGGGGATTGCTCTCGTAGCCGCAGCTGTCATGGCGTCCTTTGTCATTTTCGGCGGCTGCTCGATGGGCACAGCGGCAGACAACTCGGTCGGCGGTATGAAGCCGGCGCAGGCGGTCGATGCCGCAGGGCTCTCGGAGGCGCGCAATACACCTGTCGTACGTGCGGCAAAGGCGGTCGGTCCTGCGGTCGTCGGCATTACGAACAAGGCGGTCGCGCGCGACTGGTTCAACAACCCTGTCGAGACGGAGGGCGTCGGCTCCGGCGTGATTTTCCGCAGTGACGGCTACATCGTGACAAACAACCATGTGATTGACGGGGCGAAGGAGATCATTGTCTCGCTCTCCGATGGGCGCAGTCTCAAGGGCAAGCTTATCGGAAAGGATGAGTTCACCGACCTTGCCGTTGTGAAGGTGGATGAAAGTAATCTGCCGACGGCGACCTTTGGCAACTCGGATTCCGTCGTGGTCGGTGAGCCTGCGATTGCAATCGGCAACCCGCTCGGGCTCGAGTTCCAGGGGAGTGTCACGGTCGGCGTCATCAGCGCGCTGAACCGCACGCTTGATGTCAGTGACAAGCGTGTGAAGCTCCTGCAGACCGATGCGGCGATCAGTCCCGGCAACTCGGGTGGTGCGCTCGTCAATGCGGATGGTGAGGTCATCGGCATCAACAGCGCAAAGGTGGCTGCTGCTGCCGTCGAGGGGATGGGCTTCTCCATCCCGATCAATACGGTGCAGACCATCGTGAACGAACTGATCGAAAAGGGCTATGTGGCGCGTCCGTACCTTGGTGTATCCGTCTTTGATCCGGCGACGGCGGCACGCTACGGCTATCAGCTGAACATCGACAAGGGCGTCTACATCTTCCGCCTGACGCTCGACGGCCCGTGCGGCAAGGCAGGCTTCCAGCGCGGCGACATCATCCTCGAGATCAACGGCGAGGAGGTCAACAGCGTGGCTGATCTGCGCACGAAGATCGCGTCGTACAAGGTCGGCGACAAGGTGACTGTGACCTACGACCGCAACGATACGAAGCGCAAGGCAGAGGTAACGCTTGAAGAAATGCCGCAGGATGACCGGTGAAGATCACCGTTGTCTGTGCGGGGAAGCTGAAGGAGAAATATCTGCGCGAGGGAATCGCGGAGTATGAGAAGCGTCTGCGCCCATATGCGGACGTGCGCACGATCGAGATTCCAGAGGAGCGCATGAAGGAGAAGCCCTCTGCTGCGGAAAAGGCGGAGACCATCCGATGCGAGGGGGAACGCCTCCTCGCACAGGTGCCGCAGGACGCCTATCTCATCGTACTCGATGTGGGTGGCACGGAGCTCTCCTCGGAGGAACTCTCGGCAAAGATTGATCGTCTCGCTGTAGAGGGACAGAGTCATATCGCCTTTCTGATCGGCGGTCCCTTTGGGCTTGCAGATGAGGTCAGGAGACGTGCTGATCTGCGGCTATCGTTCTCGCATTTCACGCTCCCGCATCAGCTCATCCGACTCTTTCTCATGGAGCAGATCTATCGCGCATTCAAGATCAGCAGGGGAGAGCCATATCATCTATAACAGTAAGTGGCTGCTGCACGAGTCAAAACGACTTTGTGCAGCAGCATTTTTTGTATTTCCAGTGCATATTGTATTCATACGCCGAATCCCTATACAAACTTCCGCACCGTGTGCTATACTCAGTCACGTTCGATGAAGGGCACCGAACAAACAGAGGGAGGAATTATAATGTCTGACATGAAGCAGTATGTAAATGATATTCTCGATCTGGTATCGAAGCGCGATCCCGATCAAACGCATTTCAAGAACACGGTCTCTGAGGTTCTGACCTCCGTTGTTCCCCTTTTGGAGAAGCATCCCGAGTACAAGCAGCACAAGATCCTCGAGCGTATGGTCGAGGCAGACCGCATCATCACGTTCCGTGTGCCGTGGGTGGATGACAAGGGCGAGATCCAGGTCAACCGTGGCTATCGCGTACAGATGTCGAGCACGCTTGGCCCGTACAAGGGCGGGCTGCGTTTCCATCCGAGCGTCACGCTTGATATCTTGAAGTTCCTCGCATTTGAGCAGGTCTACAAGAATGCTCTGACAGGACTGCCGATCGGCGGTGGCAAGGGCGGCTCGGACTTCGACCCGCATGGTCGCTCCGACAACGAGGTCATGAACTTCTGCCAGAGCTTTATGACGGAGCTCTATCGCCACATTGGGCCGAATGTGGATGTTCCGGCGGGCGACATCGGTGTCGGCGGCCGCGAGATTGGCTATCTCTTCGGTCAGTACAAGCGCATCCGCGACTCCTACGACGCGGGCGTCCTCACGGGCAAGCGTACGGATTACTGGGGCAGCCTCGCGCGTACCGAGGCGACGGGCTACGGCCTCCTCTACTTTGTGCAGGATATGCTCGAGGCAAAGGGCATCAGCCTCGCGGGCAAGACGGTCGTCGTCTCCGGCGCGGGCAATGTTGCAACCTACGCCATCGAAAAGGCGCAGGAATTCGGCGCAAAGGTTGTCACCTGCTCCGACTCGAACGGCTACATCTACGATCCGGACGGCATCGATCTCGCAGCGCTCAAGGACATCAAGGAAGTCCGTCGTGCGCGCATCAAGGAGTATGCGGACACGCATCCGAATGCAGAGTATCACGAGGGCTGCACGGGCGTATGGTCGGTGAAATGCGATATCGCGCTCCCGTGCGCAACGCAGAGCGAAATCGATCTGGAGTCTGCAAAGCTACTCGTTGCAAACGGCGTGCAGGCGGTTGGCGAGGGCGCGAATATGCCGTCGACGCTCGATGCGATTACGTACTTCCAGAAGAACGGTGTTCTCTTTGCTCCCGCAAAGGCGGCAAATGCGGGCGGCGTTGCAGTCTCAGCACTCGAGATGTCGCAGAACTCCGAGCGCCGTCAGTGGACGTTTGAGAAGGTTGATAAGCGCCTCCGCAAGATCATGAGCCACATCTACCGCGACGCAAAGAAGAATGCGGAGCTCTACGCCGACCCCGACGACCTCGTCGCGGGTGCGAACATCACCGCGTTCTCGAAGGTTGCGAACGTCATGCTCGCACACGGGCTCGTGTAAGACTATAATCACAAATCAAGGGCTGCTTCGGCAGCCTTTTTTGTGCATAAAGCGGAGAAGTGTGCTATAATAGGCGGGATTTTACTGAGAAACTCACAGGAGGCGTATATTTACAGTGGATATTGCATTGGTAGAATTGGTGAAGGTCGTCATTCTCGGCATTGTGGAGGGGCTGACGGAATGGCTGCCCGTATCCAGCACGGGGCATATGATCCTCGTCGATGAGTTCATCCGACTCGACGTGTCGACGGCGTTCATGGATATGTTCCTCGTCGTCATTCAGCTCGGGGCGATTCTCGCCGTCGTCGTGCTGAACGCGGAGAAGCTCAACCCGTTTCTAAAGAGCAAGTCGCAGGCGGAGCGCCGCGCAACGCTCGACCTCTGGGGCAAGGTCATCGTCGCCTGTCTGCCCGCTGCCGTGATCGGACTTGCCTTCAATAAATATATGGAGGAGCATTTCATGAATGCGCCCGTGGTCGCTTCCATGCTGATCCTCTACGGCGTGCTCTTCATCGTCGTGGAGCGCTGGAACAAGCGCCGCACTCCTCGCGTGGACGATCTCTCCGCACTGGACTATCGGACGGCGTTCATCATCGGCATGTTTCAGGTGCTCTCCCTCGTGCCGGGCACAAGCCGCTCAGGCGCAACGATCCTTGGCGGCATTATCTTCGGCGCGAGCCGCTACGTCGCGACGGAGTTCACATTCTTCCTTGCGATTCCCGTCATGTTCGGCGCATCCTTCTTGAAGCTCGTCAAATTCGGCTGGAACTACTCGGGCACGGAGCTTGTGATCCTCGGTGTCGGTATGGTGACGGCATTCATCGTCTCCATCCTCTCGATCCAGTTCCTCCTGCGCTATATCAAACGCAACGATTTTACGGCATTCGGCTGGTATCGCATCGCGCTTGGCATCATTGTGCTCGCCTATCTTTTCCTGATTGGCGACCCGACGAAGGAGTAAGTCGTGAAGATGATTGCAGGGCTCGGCAACCCCGGCGCGGAGTACGCACAGACGAAGCACAACGTCGGCTTTATGCTCGTGGATGCACTCGCGGATCGTCTGAACGCACCCGCATGGAAGGAAGATTTTTTCTCCGCTGTCACAGAGGTGCGCATTGGCGGCGAGAAGGTCTTTCTCGTAAAGCCCTTAACCTACATGAACAACAGTGGCGAGGCGGTCGGCCCCATGCTTTCCTACTATAAGATGACGGCGGACGATTTGACCGTCGTTCACGATGACATGGACATCCCTGCGGGAACCGTGCGCATTCGGAAAAAGGGCAGCTCGGGCGGGCACAACGGCATCAAGTCCATCATCGCGCACGTAGGCGGCGAGAACTTTGCGCGTGTCCGCATCGGTGTCGGCCGCCCGCCCGCAGGATGGACGGTCATCAACCACGTACTCGCGCCGTTCCTTGCGGAGGATGCGCCGAAGATTCGCGAGGCGATCGGCTATCTCCTGCCCGCCGTCGAGTGCATTGTGACGGACGGCGTGGAGCTCGCAATGAATCGTTACAATCCGCACAAGAAGAAGGCGCGAAAACAAGAGGAGAGTCATGAAGGCGAAAGCAGCGAAGCGCGCACAGCAGAGTGAAATCACGGCGGTCTACGCCGACCGCCGTGGCAATATCTGTGAAGCAGAGGGCGTGCGCGGATGTGGGCGCATCGGTTTGTCCAATATTCCGCTCCGTCCTGACGATCTCATCCCGCTCCCCGAGAGTGCAGACCTCATGTTTATGCCCGATCATCTGGCGGTGGGGCAGGGGGCTGACGGCGCGGAGGAGCGCATTGCGGGCACGGCGGTCGCCGCAATTCTGCCGCAGGGCTATACGCGTACACATCTGCCCGCATTCGACCGCATGGCGGGTGCTGCACCGCTACCGCTCTACGGATATACTGCCGTTGTTTCCCATTGCGGGCGGCTCTGCGTCGCTGCCGTCTATACGGATGAAAACGAGAAATGGGATCCTGCCAACTACAACGGAAAGGAACTCAAAAAACTCGTGCGGCGGACGATGAAGGAGCTGCCCCACAACCGCATTGTGGAGCAGGTGGGGAACTGCTCGCTGAACTATCACTGCCTGACAGCACAGAATCTGTTCTACAGGCGTTGGGAGTGCGGTGTGCCGACTTCGCCCGTATGCAATGCGAACTGCCTCGGCTGCATCTCACTCCAAAGCTCGGAGTGCTGCCCCTCGCCGCAGGAGCGCATTACATTCTCGCCGACGGCGGAGGAGATCGCCGAGGTCGGCATCTACCATCTCTCCATCGCGCCCGACGGGATCATCAGCTTCGGGCAGGGCTGCGAGGGCGAGCCGTCGCTTGCGGCGGATCGGATTGCCGAGGGGATTCGGCAGGTTCGCGCCGTAACGCAGCGCGGGCAGATCAATATGAACTCGAATGCGGGATTTCCCGCAGGGATGCGCAAGATCGTGGATGCGGGACTCGACTCCCTGCGTGTCTCCATCATCAGCGCGCGCGATGAGAGTTATGATGCCTATTATAGGGCAAGCTATCCGCTGGACAATGTAAAGGAATCCCTGCGCTACGCGCTCGATCACGGCGTCTACGTCTCGCTGAACCTCCTGCACTTTCCGGGCTTTACAGACAGAGTGAAGGAGCTTGCCGCATGGCAGGAATTCTTCCGCGCGCTGCCCGTTCAGATGATACAGATGCGGAATCTGAACATCGACCCGACGCTTTTTTTGCAGACGATGCCCGAGGCAGACGGCGCACCCGTCGGCACACGGGCATTTATGGAGGCGCTTCACGCGGAGTTCCCGCAGCTTGTGATTGGAAGTTTCAGTCACTATGTAAATAATTGACTTCTTGTGCAATATCAGATAGAATGTCCCTGTGCATCATAGATGCATAGGGATTTCTTTTATGAAAAAGAAGTATTTCTTAGCGCTGGCTCTGGAACACATACTGTTTCAGAGGACGAGGAGAAGGTTGTCGAGCCGTCAGCGGATGCCTTCCGGCACGCTCTGTCGAGAGTCTGCGGTCAAAGCGCAGGGGTGACCCTGCGGACAAAGCTGCAGATGGAGCGAAATCCCTGAGCGATGTTGTAGGAGCTCTATTTTTATGAGTTCCTTTTCGATCAGGAGGTATTTTATGTGTGGAATCGTGGGTTATGTCGGTGATCGTCAGGCGGCGGAGTTCCTGCTGGATGGACTCTCAAAGCTCGAGTATCGCGGCTATGACTCGGCGGGCATTGCCGTCTACAACGACGGTGAGATCCGCGTCGAAAAGAGCGTCGGCCGCCTTGCTGCGCTGCGCGACAAGATCAAGGGGAATGTGCCGCAGGGTAGCCTCGGCATCGGGCATACGCGCTGGGCGACGCACGGGCGTCCGTCGGATGTGAATTCGCATCCGCATACGGACTGCCACGGTGACTTTGCCATTGTCCACAACGGCATCATCGAGAACTATCTCTCGCTGAAGGAAGAGCTCATTGCAAAGGGGCATGTCTTCAAGTCCGAGACGGATACCGAGGTCGTCGTACACCTCCTCGAGGAGGTCTACAGCGGAGACTTCATCGCTGCTGTGCGCGCCGTGCTCGAGCGGATCGAAGGATCGTACGCGCTTGCGTTCATGAGCCGGAAGCATCCGGATATGCTGCTCTGCACGAAGCAGGACAACCCGCTCATCATCGGGCTTGGCGAGGGCGAGAACTTCATCGCCTCGGATATCCCCGCGATCATCTCCAAGACGCGCCGCACCTACATCCTTGCCGATGGCGAGCTTGCTATTGTGCGCAAGGATGCGGTCGAGGTGACGAATCATCTGGGCGCGCCCGTCCCGAAGAAGGTCTTCGAGGTCACGTGGAATGCCGAGGCTGCGGAGAAGGGCGGCTATGAGCACTTCATGCTCAAGGAGATCAACGAGCAGCCGAAGGCGGTGCGTGATACGATGAGTCAGCGCATCACCGCGGACAAGAAGTCGATTTCCTTCGAGGAACTCGGATGGGATGCCGCGTATCTCAATTCGTTCAACAAGATTTACATTGTCGCCTGCGGCACGGCTTACCACGCGGGTCTCGTCGGAAAATACTACATCGAGAAGATGGCGCGCGTCCTCGTCGAGGTGGATGTCGCCTCGGAGTTCCGCTATCGCGATCCAATTGTCGACGAGCATACGCTTCTCATCGTGGTCTCCCAGTCGGGCGAGACGAGCGACACGCTCGCCGCGCTCAAGGAGTCAAAGCGGCGCGGGGCAAAGACCCTTGCCATCACGAACGTGGTTGGCTCGTCCATCGCGCGCGAGGCAGATCAGGTCGTCTATACGTGGGCTGGCCCTGAGATTGCGGTCGCCTCGACGAAGGCGTATACGACACAGCTCGTCCTCTTCTTCATGCTCGCGCTCTACATGGCGGAGATCAAGGGGACGATTGCGGCGGAGCGCACGGCAGAGCTCGTTGCACAGCTGCAGGAGATTCCCGCGCAGGTCTCGGAGATCCTGTCCGATGTCGATCCGATCAAGACCTTTGCGAAGCAGTACGGCTTCAACGAGGATGTCTTTTACATCGGGCGCGGTCTGGACTATGCCGTCTCGCTTGAGGGTGCGCTGAAGCTCAAGGAGATTTCCTACATCCACGCCGAGGCATATGCGGCGGGCGAGCTGAAGCACGGAACGCTCGCGCTGATCGTCGAGGGGGTGCCCGTCATTGCACTCGCAACGCAGCGCAACGTCTACGAAAAGACGCTCTCCAACATCAAGGAGGTCAAGGCGCGCGACGCCGTCGTCATCGGCATTGCTGCCAAGGGCGATCGGGAGCTTGAGAAATACGTCGATCACGTCATGCACGTGCCGGCATCGGATGAGTTCATCATGCCGATCCTCTCCGTCATCCCGCTGCAGCTGCTCGCCTACTATGCGGCGATCACGCGCGGCTGCGATGTGGACAAGCCGCGTAACCTTGCGAAGTCCGTCACCGTCGAGTAATCTTCAAAAGAATATGACAGCAGAGTCTCAATGCGGGACTCTGCTGTTTTTCTGTGAAAAGACGTGACAAGACCGCCAACTCATGCTATAACTATGTTCATTATGATAAACGAAGCAGCAAGAATCAACATCAACAACATCCTCGAGCGCGCAATCGACATCGGGCAGCGCATGCTCGTTACGGGCGCGGAGGTCAGCCGCGTGGAACGCACGATCAACTTCATCTGCCGCGCCTACGGCGTGCGCCATGTAGACGTGATGGTCATTACGACGAGCATCATTGTGACGCTGCGTGGCAACGACATCGGCGTCCTCACGCAGATGCGGCGCGTTCCGGGGCAGAACTTTGACTTTCAGCGGCTCAAGGCGCTGAATCAGCTCTCGCGCGAGATCTGCGCGAACCCGAAGACCTCGGATGAGATCAAGGCGCGCATTCGCGAGATCGATACGATGGAGACCATCTCCCTCAAGGCGTCTCTCTTCTATTGGGCGCTGATCGCCGCGAGCTTCTCCGCATTCTTCGGCGGACGACTCGAGGATGCCATCTGCGCGGGCATCGTCGGCGTTTTTCTGCGCCTCGTTCAGTATCTGCTCGGGCAGACGAAGCTGAATCCGTACTTTGCGCTCGTCCTGCTCAGCTTTATCGGGGGCATCCTCGCGAACTCTTTCATGTGGGGCGGCATGGACATCCATCCCGCCGCAATCAATATGGGCAATATCATGCCTGTGATTCCGGGGCTGGCGCTGATGAATTCGATTCGCGATATGTTCAGTCAGGAGACAATCTCGGGGCTCATCAAGAGCGCAGAGGCGTTCATCCTGAGCCTGCTCATCGCGACGGGCTTTGCGTTCAGCGCGACGGGCACGCTCATCGCCTTTGAAACGACATGGTGGGTGTATCTGCTAACCTCGTTTGTCGGCGGCTTCTGCTTCCACCTGCTCTGGCACGGGCACATCAAGGACGCTGCGATGGGCGCAGTCGTCTGCATGGGCGCCTGGGGCTTTACGATGCTCTTTGTCGCGATGGAGTGGAACGAATTTGCAGGCTATTTTGCAGGCGCGGTCTTTGCCACGATTGCGGCGGAGATTCTCGCGCGCTTCTACAAAAGCCCCGCGACCATCTTCCTCATTATCGGCGTCATTGCGATGGTGCCCGGCGGCTCGCTCTACCGCACAATGTTCTACGCCGTCGCGGCGGACTGGGAGAGGTTCGGCACACAGGGCATCAAGACCTTCCTCTACGCCGTCTCGATTGCGGCGGGCATCGTGATTGCAACGGCAATCTGGGAGACGGTTAAGGCGTGGCTCATAAAGCAGAAGAAAAACAGGGGGATTTCTGACGCAGAGACCTGCTGCGAAATACAGGGGGAAAGCTAAACGATATGGCAATGAACGCGCGTACGCGCCTGTGGCTGACGATTTTTCTCGGCATCATGACGGCGATTGCGCCGCTCTCGACCGATATGTATCTGCCTGCGCTGCCCGAGGTGCAGGCGGACTTTGCTGTATCGACCTCGCTTGTGCAGCTGACGCTGACGATGACGACGCTCGGCATGGCGCTCGGGCAGATTCTCGCGGGGCCTCTGAGCGACCTCCACGGACGTCGCATTCCACTCTTCATCGGGATGCTTGTCTTCATCGGCGCAACGCTCGGCTGCGTCCTCGCCGAGGACATCTATCTCTTCCTCTTCTTCCGCTTCTTTGCGGGATTTGCGGGGGCGAGCGGCATTGTGATTGCGCGTGCGATTGCGCGCGATGTCTGCGAGGGCGCGGAGCTGACGCGTTTCTTTGCCATCCTGATGATGGTGAACGGCTTCGCGCCGATCATCGCGCCCGTCATCGGTGGGCAGATCCTGCTCTTTGCCGACTGGCGCGCGACCTTCGTGCTCCTCACGCTCATCGGTTTCCTCCTCGCAGGGGCGACCCTCATCTATCAGGAGACCCTGCCGAAGGAGAAGCGGAGCGCGAATATGACCGATTCGCTGAAGAAATTTCCCGCGCTCCTGCGTGACCGCTACTTCCTCGGGCACTGCCTCCTGCAGTGCTTCGTGTTTGGCGCGTTCTTCTCGTATCTCTCGGGCTCTTCCTTTGTCTTTCAGAACATCTATGCGGTCTCGCCGCAGGTCTACAGCATAATCTTTGCCGTGATCGGCGCGGGACTCCTGCTCGCGGGCGTTCTGCCCGCGCGATTGGCGGGGCGTGTGCCGGACATCGTCATGCTGAAATACGCCGTGCTTGTGCCGTTCGTGGGGAGCGCGCTGCTCCTCCTCGGCTTCTATTTCGCGGCGCCGCTTGCCGTGATTCTCGTCCTGCTCTTCCTGACGGTCATTCCGCTGTCCGTGATGGGGGCGGCGAGCTTCTCGCTTGCACTCTCGCGGCAGGGAAAGAACGCGGGCAGCGCCTCGGCGCTCATCGGCTGTTTCTCCATGCTGCTCGGCGCGTGCATGATGCCCGTCGTCGGCATTGCGGGCGACCACACGGCAATCCCCATGGGCATCATCATGCTGACGGGCTACGGACTGGGCACGCTTGTTTTCTACCGCATGATTGCGGCGGATTATAAATAGGAGGTGAAATTAAATGAAGGCGTTTATCTACGACATGGACGGCGTGATTGTCGACAGCGAGATCATCCACATGAAGGCGGAGACAATCCTCCTCGCGCGCTATGGCATCACGGCGGACGAGGCGCTGCTCATGCCGTACCGCGGCACGAGCGACGCAAGGATGTTCGAGGATATCAAGGGAAAATACGATGCGTCCTATGATGTGGCGGGCATCGTCGGGGAAAAGGATGTTCTGATGCGCGAGCTGCTTCATACGGATGAACTCATACCGATTGAGGGCGCGCTTGCGCTCATCGAGGCGACCAGCGCCCTGCGCGCGCGCGGCATTCGCACGGCAATCGCGAGTTCCAGCCCGTGTGAAACAATCAACCACGTTACGGAGACCTTCGGCATCGCGGACAAATTCGATGTCATCGTCTCGGGGGCGGAGCTGCCCATGTCCAAGCCCGACCCGACGATCTACTTGCAGACGGCGGAGCTGCTCGACGTCGCTCCTGCGGACTGCCTTGTGCTCGAGGATGCGACGGCGGGGGCACAGGCGGCAGTGCGCGCGGGCATGACCTGCATCGGATTCCGCAGCCCGCACAGCGGAATGCAGGACTTCTCGAGCTGCGCGCGCATTGTGCACGCGCTTTCGGAGATTGATCTGAATGCGTACTTTGGCGAATAAAAAGCGCTTTCAGCTATCTTTCACTCCGTTTTCCTATAATTTTCAATAGGGAGATGATACTATGCGCGTGCTTTTGGCAGAGGACGATCTGCGCCTTGGAAAGCTCATTCAATATATGCTCGAACAGAACGACATCACGGTCGAGTGGGTCACGGACGGCAAGGATATCTATGAGTATGCGACCTATACGGAGTACGACATCCTGATCCTGGACTGGATGATGCCGGGAGAGACGGGCGTGGATGCGTGTGCGCGGCTGCGCCGCAATGGATATGATCGCGCGATACTCATGCTGACGGCGCGCGACTCCGTGGAGGATCGTGTGACGGGGCTGGATGCAGGGGCGGATGACTATCTCGTCAAGCCGTTCGAGTTCTCAGAGCTGCTCGCGCGTCTGCGCGCGCTTGGGCGGCGTGCGACGCAGCGGATCCAGCACGAGGTGGACGAGATTGGCGGATTCAAGCTGAACCGTACGGCGAACATTCTCGAGAAGAACGGCAAGGTGATTCAGCTCTCGCCGCGCGAGTTCCAGCTATTTGACCTGCTCGCACAGAACATCGGCATCGTCGTGCCGCGCGACATCATTCTCGACCGCATCTGGGGACTCGAGGCAGATGTCAGCTCGAACAACATCGACTCCTATATGAAGATGCTGCGCAAGAAACTCGACGCAGCGGGCGAGGGGGATGCGATCAAGACGATTCGCGGCGTCGGCTATAAATTGGAGACGCCGCATTGAACGAGCAGAACGTATTCGGGCGCAGCCGCCTGCGGCTCATGCTCCGCTACGCGCTTGTCATGGGAGGACTGGTCATCGTCCTCCTCTTTGCCATGCACAAAACGATGGAGTGGGCGATCACGTCTGAGCAGGCGCGTGAGCTCCTCGATACGGCGGACGGGGTCTCCGAGTCACAGGCATACGCGTTGCTCCACGCAGGCACGGACATCGATGAGACACAGCTCTACCGCAATACGAACGATCGTCTCTTCTACTATGTGTTCGACGGTCAGGGGCGGCTCGTCAGCTTCTCGCGTGCTTCATACCGCATCGAGTCCTTTGTGCTCGACATCGTTGGTGTGTGGGATGCGCCCGAGCGGGAGGTGCGCGTTTTTACGAAGACGAACGAGCGCGGCGCGCCGACCAAGGTCATGATGACGGCGCAGACCGTATTCAGCCCGCCGCTGCCCGTCCAGACGGTCTACGTCGGCAAGGATGTTACCGCCATGTATAACGGCATGGAAAAGGCGACATGGGCGCTCGCCGTGCTCGGGGGACTCGCCCTCATCTGCGCCGCAGCGGTCGGCTACGTCCTCTCGGGCGGTGCGATGAAGCCCGTGCGCGAGGCGTACGAGCGTCAGCGCCAGTTTGCCGCAGATGCCTCGCATGAGCTGCGTACGCCGCTCGCCGTCGTGCTCGCCTCAGCGGATCTCTTGCGGAGTGATCCATCGATCACCTCGCCCTTTTTGAAGCAGGTCATCGAGGACGTGCGCGACGAGGTGAAGAAGATGACAAAGCTCGTCGGTGACCTCCTCACCGTCGCGCGTACGGACGGCAGTGCGAACCAGCTGAAACCCGTGCGCATGGATCTCGTCGCCGCCGCACAGCAGACAGTGCGAATCATGCGCCCCTTTGCCGAGAAGAAGGACATCGTCATCGCCGAGGAGCTGCCGAAGCGTGCGGAGATCAATGCAGACGAGCAGAAGATCCGCCAGCTCATCCTGATCCTCGTCGACAACGCAGTCAAGTACACGCCCGAGCGTGGGCGCATCACTGTCTCACTGCAGGAGGAGAAGGGGGGCGTTCAGCTCTCCGTCGCGGATACAGGCATCGGCATTGCGCCCGAGGATCAGGAGCGCATCTTTGACCGCTTCTACCGCGTGGACAAGGCGCGCTCACGTCGCATGGGCGGCAACGGACTGGGACTTGCCATTGCGCGCGAGATCGCGGAGGCGCACGGAGGGGCGATTGCGGTCGAAAGCGAGATGGGCAAGGGCACGACATTCCGCGTACACCTCAAAACACGCATAAAGAATTAGAGAGAACTATGGCAGAGAAATTTTTTGAACTCGATCATGTCACCCACGTCTACCAAAGCGGTGAGGGCGAGGGACACGAGGCACTGCGCGGCGTCACCCTCTCAATCGGCGCGGGGGAGTTCGTTGCGGTGCTCGGCGCGAATGGCTCGGGCAAGTCGACCCTCGCGCGCCATCTGAACGCACTCCTCCTTCCGAGCGAGGGGCACTGCTATGTGCGCGGCATGGATACGCGCGACGAGGCACTGCGCTGGGACATCCGACAGGAGGTCAGCATGGTGTTCCAGAATCCGGACAACCAACTCATTGCGGCGGTCGTGGCGGACGATGTCGCCTTCGGCCCCGAGAACCTCGGCGTGCCGCCCGCAGAGATACGGCGGCGCGTTGCGGATGCACTCGCGCTTGTCGGCATGGAGCGCTATGCACAGGCGGCGCCGCATCTCCTCTCGGGTGGGCAGAAGCAGCGTATCGCCATTGCGGGCGCGATTGCCATGCAGACGCACTCGCTCGTCCTCGACGAGCCGACGGCGATGCTCGACCCGCGCGGCAGGGCAGAGGTGCTGAGCGCCGTAGAGAGGCTGCACGAGGAGCAGGGCATGACGATCGTCTACATCACGCATTTTATGGAAGAGGCGATTGCGGCTGACCGCATCGTCCTGATGGATGCGGGGCAGGTCGTTATGGACGGCACGCCGCGCGAGATCTTTTCACAGCCAGAGAAGGTGCGTGCACTGGGACTGGATGTGCCCCTTGCCGCCGACATCGCCGAACGCCTCCGGCGCGGCGGGCGGGATCTTCCGCAGGATATCGTAACGGATGAGGAGCTGCTGCATTGTCTATCGAGATAGAATCACTTTCCTACACCTATATGGAGGACACGCCGCTCTCCCACACCGCGCTGCACGATGTCACACTGACGATCAGAGAGGGCGCATTTACGGCGATTGCGGGCGAGACGGGCGCGGGCAAGTCCACGCTCATGCAGCTCATCGGCGGACTCCTCAGGCCGACGGCGGGGCAGGTGCGCGTCGATGGCGTCAGCCTCTACGGCAAGAGCAAGGCGGAGAAAGAGGCTGCACGCACGGCGCGCTTTCGCGTCGGCATGGTATTCCAATATCCCGAGCATCAGCTCTTCGAGGAGACGGTCTATGAGGATATCGCCTTCGGTCCGCGCAATCAGGGGCTGACGGATGGCGAGGTCGAAGCCCGCGTGCGCGAGGCGATGGAGCTCGTCCATCTGCCCAAGGCATATCGTGATCGCTCCCCATTCGCGCTCTCGGGCGGCGAGCGCAGACGCGTCGCGATTGCGGGCGTACTCGCGCTCGCACCGCACTACCTCGTGCTCGATGAGCCGGCGGCGGGACTCGACCCGCGCGGGCGTGAGGCGCTGCTCTCCATGCTCACGATGCTCTACAGGGAACGCGGCGTCAGCATCGTCCTCGTCTCACACAGCATGGAGGATATCCTGCGTGTTGCCAATCACATGGTCATCCTCGCGGGCGGGAAGGTGATTGGCGAGGGGACGCCGCAGGAGCTCTTTCGTCAGGACGAACTCCTCGCGCGCGCCTCCCTTGCCGCACCGCACCTCCTGCAGCTTGGACAGAAGCTCGACGCTGCGGGCTATCCCGTCGGAGGCTGCACAACGGCAGAGGACATGGCGGCAAAGATTTTGGCAGAACGATAAATGCACAAAAAAGGGGCTGTTGCACGAAACCAACG
>NZ_ALKG01000061.1 GCF_000286455.1 Selenomonas sp. FOBRC6 | reverse complement strand
TGAGAATGATGCCCCGATGGAGATGCAGACGCGAGAGTGCCGTCGTGATCTCCGCGATATTCGTGCTCTTCTTGTGCGCGATGCCGAGCACGACGAACGGATAGATGCGCAGCGCGATAAAGGCAATCAGCTGTGGCACGAGAATCGCCCCACGCGGCAGATCCGTGCCGCGCAGCAGCTCCGCCCCATATTGGAGCACAAGCAG
This sequence comes from Selenomonas sp. FOBRC6, assembly GCF_000286455.1. Lineage (GTDB taxonomy): Bacteria > Bacillota > Negativicutes > Selenomonadales > Selenomonadaceae > Centipeda. The sequence continues at coordinate 5,247 of NZ_ALKG01000061.1, read as the reverse complement.
TGCGAGAAAGCCGAGGATAAACTTCACCGTCTGCGCCGCACTTCCAACCGTCGCAAAGACAAGAAGCGAGAGTACAAAGGACAGAATCAGCACCTCCTGCCGCCCCGAGAAAATCAGAACGCACATGAGCAGCAGATTCAGATATAACATCGTCCGAAAATCGAACGGCTTTGATGATGTGGTCAGTATGGTCACCCCTTCTGTTTGGTGAATAATAAAACAAGGTCGTTCAGAAACGACCCCATTTTATCAGTATTTTCTTCCAAACGCAACAGCTTAGAACCGGTACGTCACCTGCATACGCGCATAGTCGCCGAGGCGGAATCGCTCCGGCCCATAGAGCGTATCACGCGCATTGATGCCCTTCGCACCGAACGTGTAGAACGCCTCGACCATGAGATTCTGCACGGGGACATAGCCCGCACCGATGGTAAAGCTCTTGATGCCGTCGAGGTAGCGGTCAGGCAGAGACTCCGTCCCGTTGCCGCCGAAGAACGAACCGTGCTCGAAACGCTTGTAGTCGATGAAGGCGTTCCAGCTGCCCGCGACATCCATATCCGCCTGCCCGACATCGAGGCGTATCACCCAGAACGTCGGCGTATTTCCACGCTCACGCCCCTTGATATCAAATGTCGACGTGCCCGCCTTATGCTCATAGCGCGTGTGCCCGTTCATATAGCGTCCGAAGTCCGTGAAGTTCGCACCGTAGTCAAAGGAGAGCGCAGCATTCTTCGTCAGTCGGTACCGTGCACCGACACCGACGACATTCGCAAGCGTGTCGAACGTATCGACATCGTTCCCCGTGCCGTTCGCCGCGCGGAAGGTATGCGAATTCCCGCCAAGCGAGCGCAGATAGAACGCCGCAACGCCGAGGTTTGGCGTAACCTCATGACGCACCTGCATATATGCCGCCTGCTTGATCGCAGGGATGCGGTCGCACTCGAGGACTGTGCCTGTCGTCTTGATGATCTTGCCAACCACATTGCCAAGCCCGACACGCGGCAGATCGGTGCCATCTTCGACTGCTTCCTCCAATGTGTACCGAACTGCCTGCCAATACATATCGACAAGATTGGTAACACTGGGATTTGCCTTCCCCGCTTCTCCCAGATAATCAGGATCATCAATTCCTGTGTAGTCGTCAGGCAAAGCGTTGATCCAGTTCTCAAGAGCAGTATACCAGTTTTGCCGGAACTGGTCGGGAGTTGTTACTGGATCGTAAAAACGATCATCTACCTCAAATTCATAAATCTTACGTATTTGCTTGTTCAAAGTTCCTCGAAGCTGATTCGTAGCAACACCGTCCTCCGTACCGTACTGCTCAACCTCTTTCTGAAACCACGCTTGCAGATATGCCTTATAGGTCGGATAATCCAGTGCTGCAGTGTCAAATGAGCTGGTTTCAATCTGTGGCTGATACGCCGTATCATCATTTACTCCTGCATCTCTATCATAGCGTGTAAGAGGAACCCAAGTTGTTGTTCTTTGCACCAATCCGTTGATATGACTGTCACTTTTCATTTGCACATTGGGATACGCCTGCTTCACAATGTTGAACATACGCTTTACAATGGCTTGCTGCTCTGCCTGTGTCGTCGCATTTTGCATCTGTTCATAGAAGCTGAGTGGGTTCGTCGAATCCATTCCAGGCGTCTTAATAAACTCATCCACGGTCGGCGCACGATAGAACGTCTCTGTCACTGCATGGGTATACGCTGAGTCCGCGATGCCCGTCGAACGGCGGAAGTCGCCGTAGCCGAGACGCACCTGCGTCCGCTTTCCTGTCCAGACGGCACGTCCACCGTCGTACTCCTTGCCGAAGTAGTAGCCCGTGATGCCGAGGGGCTCGGTCAGCCGCCCGAGGGAGAAATCCCACTCCTTCGCATGGCGCGTTACATCTGCCGTGTCGAGCCGTGCATGGTTCAGCCCCTTCGACTGTGCCGCATCCGTCTCTGTATCGACACCCGCCGTGCTCGCGAGACTGCCGAGGACGGTAATGTTCGTATTCTCGTCTAGCCTTGCATCCACACCCGCGCGCAGACGCTGCTCGAATCCGTGCCCCGCCTTCTCAAGGTAGTTCTTATACGCACTGCCGATGGTTGAGGTTGGCGTAGTGCGTGCATTTGCCGGTTTCTCCTTGCCCGTGAAGGAGTTCCACCGCCAGCGGTAGTCGCCAATCACACGCGTGCCAATTTCCTTCTCCATGTCGAACGGCGGGATGATAAAGCGCGCCTTCTTTTCCAATAGGGCGTTATTCGCCTCCGTACGCGCCGCACGCTCCTCCGCGCTCATTGGCACGGTATCCGCATCGGGACCGAATTTCAGATTGACCCCGAGACGATACATCCGCTCTTGGAATGCACGGTCGTCGTCGCGGTGGTTCAGGATGTTATCTACACCGATATAGGCACTTGAGTCCTTACCGAGATCCTTTTGCAGGATGAAATTCCAGATACCGAACGACTTCTTCTCGTAGGTCTGCGTGCCGCCCACATGGAAGTTCATCTGCCATTTATTGTCCACATCATCGATATAGTTCCCGTTGTTCGCGATGCTGTTGCTGTCGAGCATATTGAGGTAGTAGTTCCCCCAGAGCGTTGCGCGCCAGCCCGCATTCTCATAGGTGATGCCGAGGTCGATCTTGTGCTGCGGACGGTCAAGCAGACGGTCGGGCATCGTCGGGTCGCTCTTGTTGATGGCATGAAGATAGGTATAGCCGAGCTTCGTTGACCAGTGGCGGTCAAAGCGGTGGTTGTACTCCGCCTCGAGTCCCGTGATCTCCGCCCGTCCGATGTTCTTAAAGCTGTAGATCATATCGGGAGGGAAGAACAATCGAGTACCATCTGACTTCAACTCGGGATGAAAATCCATCAGATAGCCTGTGAAGTACGTCGTCATATAGTTCCGAATACGGTTGTGGAAGGCATCGATGCGGAAGCTGTCCTTGCCTCCCTTGCTCTCGCCCTCAAGCCCGATATCAAAGTTCACAGACTTCTCGGGCTTTAGTTCAGGATTACCGACCCAGTAGCGACCGAGACGTGCGCGATACTCTCCGACCGGCGCGCCCGCATACATCTCCCAGTTGTAGTACAGCTCACCCATGCCCGGCTCGGTATAGCCCGTGCCGAGATTCGCCTTGAACCGACGGTTCGTCTTCCCACCAATGTTGTGCGTCATGCCGATGTTAAAGGTCATATGCGTGCCGAATAGATTGCTGTTGTCCACGCGCAGAATCGGCGAGAGAAGCGTGCGATCGTTCACCTGCCATGTATCCTGCACAAAGATATACTGCTTCTTGATCTCCGCCGTGCCGATCGTCTGCCGGTTTTGTCTTGCATAGTATTCGTCCTTGAAGGCTTTTCCTCGCCAGTTCATTGTATGACCCGTTCCTGTACGGACCGCCTCCGGATTGTAATACATATAAACCGCCATTTCCGGACTAAGTATCATGCCTGATAAATAACTGTTTGCCGGATCGGCTCTCAACGCGTTGCCGAACGCCGCGCGCCGCGCTGCAACATCCGCAGGCGTGTCCGGATGTTGATAGCCATACTTCAAAAATTCCTCGTACGTAAACTGCGGCACTAAATTCTTGCCGTTCGTGTCCTTGTGTCCATACCATTCATACTCGTTATCGTATTTCGGCACGCCCGCATCATTGCGCATCATCGTGTAATCATGAATGCGTGACGTGGGCAGATCACGCCCTACATAGAGATTCTTGTCATAGTCCCACGGGTCGATGGCGCGCGTATACGTGTTCGGCGCATTCTTGAGACGGCTGCCCTCGCCCTTTTCCTGTATGAAGCCCACGCCGTAGGAAAGAAGGTGGTTGTCATTGATTTGCGTATTTGCCGATGCCTTCAGGCTCAACTGGCGATGCTCGAGATTGTCCACATAGTCGAGAATATTCGTCCCCATATAGGTACGATTCGCAACATAGGAGGTGAGCGTAATATCGTCCTCGTGCATCTTTGCATAGTCGAGGGAGACGTTCCAGTCCGACGCACCGCCGCGCCCCTCGTATGAAAGGCGGTAATTGTCGCGGTCTACGTCGCGCTTGAAATGCTGCTGCGGCTCGAAGAACGAGTTCGAGCGCTTCACATAACGGTTCATCTCCTCGCTGACGCGGTCAAGGCTGAACGACAGACTATGATTCTTCGTGATATCATAGGCTGCGGTCATACCAATGTTCTTGATGTCGCCATAGTAGCGCAGAGAGTTACGGACGAGCGATTCGTCCGAGAGCATCGAGTCCCGCACTCCGTAAACGGGCAGAATGTCACGCCTGCCGCCGTACGCCGCAATGCGAAACTTGCCCTGCTGCCCCGAGTCCGCACGCAGGAAGAAATTCGCGTACGGAAATACATCGCTGTCGCCCTTTGTGCGCCGCCCCTCGAGATTCAGCTGCAATCCCGCTTTCTTCGCAGCGTCCTTCGTGATGACGTTGACAACACCGCCGATGGCATCCGCGCCATACTTCGCACTCGCCGCCCCGCGAATGATCTCGATGCGTGCGACATTCTCCGTCCCAAGGCGCTGCAGTTCATCGCCCGCACCCGAATACTTTGCAAAGTCGCCCAACACAGGCTGACCGTCAATCAAGATGAGCGTATGGCGCGGTTCTGCGCCGCGAATAGAGACCGTTACACGCCCCATCGCGTCGATATTTCGTGTCATACCCGTCTCGTCAAAGATGATGTCCTCGACAGACTTCGCCTGCTTCTTCGCGATGTCCTCCGCCGTGATGATCGTCGTGGACTGCGACTCATACTTCGCCTCTTCCTTTGCTGCGTCCGCCTCTACATGGATATCAGCGGTGGAGACTGCCTCCTGCGTTCCTTCGTTCGCCCAAACCGTACCAGATACTCCCATAACATGAAGCAGTACGGCACATGTCAATGCGGCTCTTGCCCTTGTTTTCATGGAAAACACCTTTCTGTCCCTCGAAATACGAATGATAAAGCAGAATCCGATAGAATGATTCTGTTTATCATTTTAACGTTGATATTATATCATAATTTTTTCATTTTTCTAGTACAATTTGAGAAAAAAATCAATTATCAAATAAATTGAGAAAATAAGTGCCCCTAAAATATATTCTGTCAAACAAGGTACAAGCGCCCCTTTCGTCACGCTGTGCGTGGCACTTCTACGCGTTCCGCGCACAGGCCCCGTTTCGACGGGGGAAGCTAATATGCCGTAATACACAACAAAAAAGACCCGTGAATCATCACGAGTCTTTTC
>NZ_ALKG01000060.1 GCF_000286455.1 Selenomonas sp. FOBRC6 | reverse complement strand
ACCGCTTGCGTAACTAAGCGTTCGCGTGGGACTCGCCCCAAAGGATAAATAAATTTGCAGGGGAGGAGGCTCTATGACATATCGTCTGCGCCTCGGCGCGCTCGTGCTCCTCGTCGCGGCGCTCATCGGCGGCGCGTACACGGGGTACTGTTATCACCGCGACCGCACACCCGAGGCGGCGCTGCACGCGATTGCGCGCGCCGTCGTGACCGAGGATCGGAAACTGTTTGACGAATACGTCGACGAGGACACCGTGCTCGCCGCGATGCACGAGGAGGCAACCGCACTCCTCGCGGACAACATTGCGGCACTCCACGAGCGGCATCCCTCCGACTGGTTCTTCCGCCACGATACGGCATTTATGTATGACTACATGGCGGAGCGGCGCGCGGCGGACATTGCCTTTACGCGCCTTTTGCTGGACTACTACTTCGACGCGGAGCGCGTGCCCGTGACGAAGGAGGACGGCAATGCGCGCTGGGGCTCGGATGAGGTGCGCGCCTTTGCCGCACACTACACGGCGAGCATCGAGTTGCCCGTGATTACAGGCGACCGCGCCATGGTGAATGTGATTGTGCGTGGCGACGATACGGACTACGGCCGCCTCCTGCCCGAGGGCTCCGTGACGATGGAGCTCGCGCAGCAGACGGACGGGCGTTGGAAGCTCGTCGGGGTACATACGGATACCGCGCGCACGAACGGATTCTATGCCTTGATCGACGCGGCGGAGAGGTATTGGGAATTTCAAGGTTGGGATTGATCTGGACGAAAAGGAGAGTAGAACATGAAGTACGAATTGACGAAAGAATATCTGACGGGCATTGAGATGATTGACACGGAGCATGGAAAGCTCTTTGATCTGGCAAATGAATGTTACGATCTCGTGATGGACGATGCGGCAGTTGACCGATTCGATCGCATTGTTGCCCTGCTCGAGGAGCTACGCGCCTACGCGGCGACGCATTTCGCCCACGAGGAGGAGTATATGGAGCGCATTCAATACGAGCGGCGCTTCAGCGAGCGCTATCAGCACCTGCGCTTCATCCAGAAACTCAGCGAGATCAACCTCGACGACATCGACGAGAACCAGCAGGAGTATCTGCTGAACATCCTCGATTTTCTTGCACGCTGGCTCTACGGTCATATCAAGGTCATGGACTGCCGCATTCCAAAGGAGGATGTTGCTGCAGCAAAATAGGTAGACCCAGAAATCCTTGAGAAGTGTGCGCAGAGAGAAAGCGGGAACGATTTAGATGAAATACGAGTTTACCGATGATTATCTGACGGGAATCGCGTCTGTGGACGCGCAGCACAGCAAGCTGTTCGACCTCACGAACGAGTGCTATGAGCTCGTGATGGAGAGTGCGTCGGAGGATAAATACGACAAGATCGTCGCGATATTGGAGGAGCTTGCCGCCTATGCGGGCACGCATTTTGCGCACGAGGAGGCATATGCGGAGAGCGTCGGCGATCCGCACCGCTTCAGCCATCGTGCACTCCACCTGGGCTTTATGAAGAAGGTTGGAGAGATCGACCTTGATGCAATCGATGAGAACCAGCAGGAGTATCTGTTGAACATTCTCGACTTCCTTGCGCGCTGGCTCTACGATCATATCAAAGGACGCGACTGCAAGCTGCCGCATGAGCACGCCTAGGCATACACAAAAACACCCCGCAATGAGCAGTTGCGGGGTGTTTTTGCTGTGTATTATATTTTAGGAGAGCTCTGGAAACCATATCCTTTCCACAGGCTATGGTCTCAAACGAAAGCCTGTAGATAATATAGCATATGAGAGAATGAAATTCAATAGCATAACGAAAAAAATTTGGATATAAATTTTATATCATGAAGATAAAAGAAGGTTATTTTTGGATAAAAACAATAAAAATGGGAAGAAAGAACTATGTTCAAGCATTGGCTTTTTTTCTATAATAAACGTGAGACAAAGGAAATGTCTCAAGATCGGTTGTGTGCAGTCGAGCACAACGAAAAATACTCATAAGGAAATGAGGTGGCTGTAATGGCAGTCATATCACTGGCAGCGGTGCTGGACGATCCGGCTAAACGGATCCCAATCAATGCCATGGTGCGCGCGGCAGCGGTTTATCCCGCGAAGGACGATGCCCTCATCGAGGGGATGCGTGCTCAGCGGCTCGCGTATCGTGAGCAGATTCGGCAGCTCCACCGCATGGATGGTGAAGCGTACGAGGTTGACATTCAGGCGCTTGCACGTTCGCTGCGCTCGTTGGAGGAGGATATCCACAGCGACGCGACGCGTGAGTTGTTTGGGGATCCGTACGTGGTTGATCTGCAGGGTGTGCGTCCTGCGATTGACGCCGAAGCGGCGTCGGCGTAGTCCTTCTCACGGAGGGAATCATTGAACAATCGAATAGTACTGCACAAGAAAACCGCAGGGCTCTGAGTCGGTGAAATGACCGATCAGAGTTCCGTGCGGTTTTTTGTGCTATGCACCTTCCTCAAGGAGGTTATGCAGAGCGGCGTTTCTGCTCGCACAGATGGGGAAAAGACGATAGAATAACATGCGGATCTGTGTCTGAGAATAGGGGGTGTTGGCACAGTTTGACCGACGCGCAGGAATCCTCTATAATAAAAATATCAAGAGAACAGAAAGGATGAAATCATCAATGAGTGATATCAATGTCGAGGAGCTTGTGCAGACGATGAGCGCACAGCGCGCGGAGGCGATGCGTGCGGCTCTGGAGGCGGACCTTATGGCGGCGTTTGAAAAGGGAAAAGAGGCCGGCAAGGCGGAGGGGATCAGCGAAGGCGAGTTCCGCGGGCGCAAGCAGGGCGTGATCCGCGTCGCGATGAACTGTCTGCGTGCGGGAATCGACCTTGAGACGGCGGCAAAGGCGGCAGAACTGCCCGTGCCGATCATCCGCAAGCTTGCGCAGGACAACGGCATCGAGCTGGCATAACACGACGCATGTGAGCGTCCGATGATCCACCGGACTACGAGCGCGGCAATGCTGCGGCAAAGGAGCAAACGATGGCATTTCCGAAGGGCTTTCTCTGGGGCGGCGCAGTCGCTGCGAACCAGTGCGAGGGCGCGTACAACGCGGACGGCAAGGGCATCGACATACAGGACATCATGCCGCGCGGCATCACGGGCGCACCGACCGAGGAGCCGACGGCGGACAATCTGAAACTGACGGCGATTGACTTCTACCATCGGTACAAGGAGGATATCGCCCTCTTTGCCGAAATGGGGTTCAAGGTCTTCCGCACGTCGATTGCGTGGAGCCGCATCTATCCGAACGGGGACGATGCCGAGCCGAACGAGGCGGGGCTGCAATTTTACGACGACCTCTTTGATGAGTGCCTGAAATACGGCATCGAACCGCTTGTGACGATCTCGCACTACGAGACACCGCTCCACCTCGCGAAAACATACAACGGCTGGATGAGTCACGACCTCATCGGCTTCTACGAGCGCTATGTGCGGACGATCTTCACGCGCTATCGGGATAAAGTAAAGTACTGGCTGACGTTCAACGAGATCAACTCCGTACTCCATGAGCCGCTGCTCTCGGGCGGGATTCTGACACCGAAGTCGGAGCTGTCGCTCCAAGACCTCTATCAGGCGTGTCACCATGAGTTCGTCGCCTCGGCACTTGCGACGAAGATCGGGCATGAGATCATCCCCGAGGCACAGATCGGCTGCATGATTCTCGCGATGCCAACCTATCCGCTGACCCCCGCGCCCGACGACATGATCGCCGTCATGCGGGCGGAGCATTTTAACGATTTCTTCGGCGATATGCACGTACGCGGCGTGTATCCCGGCTATATGAAACGCTACTTCCGCGAGAACGGCATCGAGATCCGCGCGACGGAGGAGGAACTGTGGCTGCTGCGGGAGCATACGGTGGACTTCGTCTCGTTCAGCTACTACGTCAGCATCTGCGAGGGCGCGGGCGGAACGGCGGGCGGCGGCAATATCCTCGGCGGAAAGAAGAACCCGTATCTCAAGGCGAGTGACTGGGGCTGGCAGATTGACCCGCAGGGGCTGCGTCTCGTACTCAATCGCTACTATGACCGCTGGCAGAAGCCGCTCTTTATTGTCGAGAACGGGCTTGGGGCGAAGGATGTGCTCGTCGCGGACGGTGCGGGCGGCATGACAGTCGCGGACGACTACCGCATCGCCTATCTCAGCGACCATCTCGTGCAGGTGGAGGAGGCCATCGCCGACGGCGTGCCCGTCATGGGCTATACGACGTGGGGCTGCATCGACCTCGTGAGCGCGTCGACGGCGCAGATGTCAAAGCGGTACGGTTTTATCTATGTGGACCGCAACGACGATGGGACGGGAACGCTTGCGCGATACCGCAAGAAATCGTTTTACTGGTATCGGGACGTGATCGCGACGCATGGGGAATGTTTGAAGCGGTGCGTTAAGGAATCGCTGATAAAATAGACCCTCCGATTGGTGTAGAACCGCATCACGCTCGAAGTTCGAATTGCAGGCGGAACAATCGTATCGATTCATGCGTGGAGCTGACATTGGGGTGCTGCTGTACGTTTCTTTCGTGCAGCAGTGCCTTTTTCTTAGGAGATGATTTGTTTGATTTGGGATAAGCTAAAAGATTTTTTTGATCTGCATGGAGACATTGCATCACTACAGGAAATTACAGAGCGGATCAATGCCGGCGTGCAGTTTCGGGGGACGAATCTCAGTGTCCTGATTCTGGCGATCTTCATTGCCTCCATCGGACTCAATATGAACAGCACTGCCGTCGTCATCGGCGCGATGCTGATCTCTCCGCTGATGGGGTCAATCCTTGGGATTGGCTATGGCCTTGCCCGTTATGACAGCACATATATCCGTTCCAGTGCGGGAAGTCTGCTCGCTCAAGTGATCATTTCGGTTGCCACATCGACGCTTTATTTTTTCCTCACACCGATCGATGCCCCTTCGTCGGAGCTGCTTGCACGGACATCGCCGACCATCTGGGATGTTTTGATCGCGGTCTTTGGCGGCCTCGCGGGCATCATCGGGGTAACCCGCAAAGCGGGCGGGAATGTCATCCCCGGTGTTGCGATTGCGACAGCTCTTATGCCTCCTCTCTGTACCGCAGGATATGGCATTGCGACGGGCGTGACGGCGTACACCGTGGGGGCACTCTATCTGTTCTTTATCAACAGTTTCTTTATCTGTCTGACGGCATTTGTGGTTCTCCAAATCATTGATATCCCCTCGAAGATTGCGCGGGATTCTGTTGAATTTTCAAGACAGAAACGCTATTTGCTGACGGCTGCCATACTTGTCACTCTGCCCAGCTGTTTTTTTGCGTATCAGAGCGTGCAGGAAAATCTGGAGAACGCGCAGGCGAAGATTTATATCGAGGAGAACTTCAAAGCACCGCCCCATTTGGCAATCTCCTATACGTTGGACAACGAGAAGAAAATACTGACGGTATTTACGATTGCCGGAATATCAGAGGATGACTTGGTGGCATTGACGGAGAAACTGCATGAAAAGGCACGCCTCAGGCCGTTCCAATTGGAGGTCTTTTCCGCCGAAACGGTGGAAGAGCGGGAAAAGATGGAGGCGATGATCGATCAAAGACTCAGCGAGGTCGAAAAAAGTGCCATTCCCTCTATGCAGGAGCAGCAGACCGTGACCGCACTCAAGTCTGCCCGCGAGGAAAGTGAGAAGAAGGGGGCCTACATCTTGGACTGGAACCGTGAGGCACGCATCGTATTTCCGCAAATCTCCCGAATCGCCGTCGGGAGTGTGCAAGCCCCTGCTCCGGCAGCAGATAAAGCGGCTTCTCTGAGTGAAATGCACATTGCGTTCGTCTATCTTAAAGAAGATCTGGACGAAGCGTCACGCGCACGTCTGACCGAGTGGATTTCTGCCAAGGCACAGCACCGCGTAGAAGTACACTTCCTCCCCGAAGTTCCGCCAGCAGAGGAAAAAAAGGGATTGTAAGGAATCGCTGATAAAATAGACCCTCAGATTGGCGTAGATTTTTCGTCCTGT
>NZ_ALKG01000059.1 GCF_000286455.1 Selenomonas sp. FOBRC6 | reverse complement strand
CTTAGATTAAGGCTGAAAAGAAAGGCTTGGAGGTTTTTGTATGTTTTTTAAGAAGAAAACACTGGAGGACTTCAGTGCTCAGCGAGAAAGCAGCGGGATGCTCCGCACGCTGAGCACCGTTGACCTCACCTTCCTTGGCATCGGCGGCATCATCGGCTCGGGCGTGTTCGTTCTGACCGGTATTGGTGCCGCGCGCTACGCAGGCCCCGGTATTGTATTATCCTTCGTTGCCGCAGGTCTCCTCTGTATGCTCGTCGGACTTGCTTATGCTGAGCTCGCATCGCTCATCCCCGCTGCGGGCAGTGCATATGCCTACACCTTTGCCTCCCTCGGCGAGGGCATGGCGTTCCTGTGCGGCTGGTCGCTCATCATCGGATACATAGTCACCGCGAGTGCGGTTGCCGTCGGTTTCTCCGCGTACTTCTCAGGGATGATGGCGTCCCTAGGGATGGAGATCCCGAAGGCATGGCTCACAACGGCACCGGAGGGCGGTATCATCAACCTCCCCGCCGTCGTCATCACACTCCTCATCGGCTTCATCCTCGCGCACGGCACGAAGGAGAGCTCGCGTCTCAACACGATCCTCATCTCGCTGACCCTGTGCGCGATTGTCGCATTCGTCGTTGTCACCTCGCCCCACATGGATCTCGCGAAGAATATGGATCCGTTCCTCCCGTTCGGCGCAGCCGGCATCATGACGGGCGCAGCGGTCGTGTTCTTCTCCTTCATGGGCTTCGATACGGTTGCAACCTCCGCCGAGGAGTGCAAGACGCCGGAGAAGAGTCTCCCGATCGGCATCATCGCCTCGGTCTTCGTCTGCCTCTGCATTTACTCTGTCGTGGCATTCGTCCTCACGGGCACGATCAACTACACGGATCTTGACCGTGCAGACCCGGTTGCCTACTGCCTCCGCCTCATCGGCTACACGGGGCTGGCAAACCTCGTCACTGTCGGTATCCTCTTCGGTATGATTACAACGCTCATCGTTTACATCTTCGGTCAGGCGCGCGTCTTCTTCGCAATGTCGCGTGACGGCTTCTTGCCCAAGTCGATGGCGAATATCCATCCGAAATATGGCACGCCCTACTTCATCACCCTCGTCGGTTCTGTTATCATTGCCTTCATTGCAGGCTGCGTCCCGATGCTCTACATCGTTGAGCTTGCAAACACGGGTGTTCTCGCGGCATTCTTCATCGTCTTTGTCGGTCTGATTGCGCTCCGCCGCCATTCCCCCGACCTGCCGCGCACATTCACCTTCCCCCTGCTCTACGTACTTGCACCGATTGGTATGCTCGTCTGCCTCTATCTGATCTGGGCGCTCTCACTCGAGACGAACATCACCTTCATCATGCTCATGGTTCTTGGTTACTTCTTCTACAGCAGCTACGCACCTTCACATCGCTGCTGGGAAAAGAAGTAGCTCCTAAATGATAAAAAGAAAAGCAGCTCGTCGACCGAGACGGGCTGCTTTTCTTTTGACGCGGATGCCGTACAGCGAAAAATACATTGCATGGACACACGGCATTCGCTAGAATGATACTATATGGATGCTATAGAGAGGAGCTCAAAGTATGTTGAAGCAATACATTGTGGATGCCTTTACCGACAGAATTTTTCACGGAAATCCTGCCGCAGTCTGTGTCTTGGAGCAATGGCTGCCCGATGACCTGATGATCCAAATCGCGGCAGAGAATAATCTCTCTGAAACGGCATTCACCGTAAAAGAGGGTGCACGCAATCGTCTGCGCTGGTTTACGCCAAGTACGGAGATCGATCTCTGCGGGCATGCAACACTTGCGACGGCATATGTCCTGCTGAATTACTATGAGCAGAATGTGCCGCAGATTGTATTCGATACCCTGAGCGGCGATCTGACGGTGCAGAGGCACAGCGATCTGTACGAAATGAATTTTCCTGCATACGAATTACATGAAGTCCCGGTGACGAACGAAATGGAGGAGGCACTTGGAATCCGTCCTATGGAGGCATGGATGGGGCGCGATCTGCTCTGCGTTCTCCCCTCCGAGGATGATGTTCAGGCCTTCGTTCCCGACGCCGAAAAGGCACTCCATCTGCCAGGGCTGATCCTGCATACAACGGCACAAGGCAAGGATGCAGACTACGTTCTGCGCAGCTATGCCCCAAAGCTCGGCATCGCCGAAGATCCCGTATGCGGATCCGGCAACTGTCATACGGCGCCCTTCTGGGCGAAGAGACTCGACAAAGAAGGGCTGACGGCATATCAATGCTCGGCGCGCGGCGGCACGCTATACTGCAGCGTGCAGGGCGACCGCGTGCGCATCGCAGGCAAGGCGGCGCTCTATGCGATCACTGAGCTGCAGATTGCAATACACGGCCTGTCCTTTGGAGAAGCATATGCGAGCCGACGGTACTGAAATTTGCGTCTTTTTTCGCTGGACGAAATCATTCCTATTTGAGAAATTTCCTTCTTTGTGATAAAATAAAAATGTTTTGGTGCGCTGCGGGAGGGTGCTATGACATTTGAAAAAAACAATGCGCTCACAGCACTCTCTTCTGCATTCGTGCTCGTTTCAGTCGCCGCACTGACACTCGTTTTGACGGCATCGCTGTGCGCGCGCGCGGGACTGCCCTTCGCATCGGCATATACAGCCGGCGTCATCGCATGCATTATAGGAACGCTCGCCGTATCGCGCGGTGGACGGACACTTATCGCTCTCCCCTCACCCGCCATCATATCATGGCTCGTCTATGAGGAGATCATTGCGAAGGGGCTTGCATGGCAGGAGCTGCTCGGCATTGCCGCAGTCGTTGCCATCATCGGCGCAGTGTTCACGCGCACGAAGTACGCTGCGGCACTCATGCGCGCCGTGCCCCCGATCATCCGCACGGGTCTTGTCATAGGACTTGGACTCGTAATGCTCGTGACAGCGGCGCTCTATGCACGCATTCTTCTGCCGTCGCCGTGGGCGCTCACGATGGGCGGCACGCTCAGCGATCCGCTCACCTACTTTACGCTGACGGGCATTCTGCTCGTCCTCGTACTCTCTGCACGCAGCGTGCGAGCAGCATTGCCACTCGGCATGCTGCTAATCGGCGTACTCACATGGGCGGAGGGCTTCTGGGAGATTCCCGCCGCGCCGTTTTATACGCCCGATCTCTCGGTTACATTTGCGCTGACGCTTCCGCAGGCGGAGCCGTTTGCCGTAGTCATGCTCGGCGTGACGCTGCTGCTTGCACTCATGATCGAGACGATGGCAGTGCTGACGGTGCGCACACATGAGGAAAGCACGCAGCCACTCACACGGCTCTTTGCAGTGAGCAGCGCTGCATCGTTCATCGGTGCGTTCCCGCTGACGATTGCGCCGATCTCGCTCGCCGTGCCCGAGAAATCCAAGGAGCGCCGTAGGGTCGGCATGCCGATGACTGCATTGTTCTCCGCGCTGCTCCTGCTCGTGCTTCTGCCCTGCGCGCCGCTGATGCAGGCACTTGCGGATTTTCCCGCCGCCCCCGCCATTGCGCTAGCGGCGACGGGTCTGCTGCTCCTCGCGCGCGGCGTTCAGATGCTCCACAGCACGGAGGATGTCGGTCTGCGCGAGGGCGCTGTCCTCGCCGTATTTCTCCTCGCGTCATATGATATAGCGACGGGGCTGACGCTTACACTTATTCTCTGGACGCTGCTCACGGCGGCGAGCAGCCAGAAAATCGCGCGTGGAACATGGGGACTGACGGCATTCTTCGCCGTATTCGCCCTGCTCAAATGGGTTCTGTAGAGGGCTTCGTTCCTCAAAAAAATAAATTGGGAGGTTCATCATTTGCGAAAGGATACTCTTCTGCGCGGCTGTCTTGCCGCAGCCCTCACGGGGCTTTTCATTCTGACGATGACGAGCGGCGAGGCACGCCGCGTGCACGACCCGAATACGTCGACAAAGATTCGTACGGAACGCGGTGCAGAGCCCGAGGAAAAACCTGATTTCCGCATGCGCATCGGCGCACTCATCAAGGAAGCGGAAACGGCAAACGCCGTGTCTGCAGAAATGGCGAAACCGCAGCCGCTCTTCAGTGTCCCGCAGACGCTCTCGGAGTATGACACCGCCATCATCGGCACGCCGCTCGCAAGTCAGGAACAATGCGTGAACTATCTCCTCAGTGTGAACCCCCACCCCGCGATCTCGGTTACGCCGCGTGAACTTGTCTCCTACTACTATGAGGAGGGCGCGCGCGAGGGCATCCGTCCCGATGTCGCCTTTGCACAGGCGCTCAAGGAGACCGGCTTCTTCCGTTATGGCGGCACGGTGACGCCCGATCAGAACAACTACTGTGGGCTCGGCACAACGAGTACAACCGTCAAGGGCGCATACTTTGCCACATCTCAGCTCGGCGTGCGCGCACATATCCAGCATCTGCTCGCCTATGCGTCGACACGAGAGCCCATACAGCCTGTGGTTGATCCCAGATACAACCTTGTCCGAAACGTCTATGGCACGAGCACACTCGGTCATTGGCAGGATCTGAACGGTCGCTGGGCAGTCCCCGGCGACTCGTACGGCCAGAGCATCCTGTCGATGTTCCGCGCAATCCTACGCAAGTAGGGAAGGAGAACGGAAAGATGATTACCGTCAACAATCTGAGCCTGCAATTTGGCAAGCGCGTCCTCTATAAGGACGTGAATCTGAAATTCACCCCCGGCAACTGCTACGGCATCATTGGCGCAAACGGCGCGGGCAAGTCCACCTTCCTCAAGCTCCTCTCAGGCGACATCGAGCCAACGGGCGGCATTGTGGACATCACACCGGGCGAGCGCCTTGCCGTCCTGCAGCAGGATCACTATGCCTACGACGAGGTGGAGGTGCTGCGCACGGTCATCATGGGGCATCCGCGCCTCGTCGAGATCATGGACGAGAAAAATGCACTCTACGAAAAGCCGGACTTCTCCGACGAGGACGGCATGCGCGCCTCCGAGCTCGAAGCGGAGTTTGCAGAGCTCGACGGATGGAATGCGGAGACCGAGGCGGCGCAGCTGCTCAACGGGCTTGGCGTTCCCGATGCAAAGCATACGCTCAAGATGAACGAAATCTCCCCCTCGGAGAAGGTGCGCGTCCTGCTCGCACAGGCACTCTTCGGCTCTCCGGACATTCTGCTCCTCGACGAGCCGACGAACCATCTCGATGTCTCCTCGATCAACTGGCTCGAGAACTTCCTCGCAGACTTCCCGAACACGGTCATCGTCGTCTCGCATGACCGCCACTTTCTCAATCAGGTCTGTACCTACATCTGCGATGTAGACTTCGGCAAGATCTCCCTCTTTGCGGGCAACTACGACTTCTGGTATCAGTCCAGTCAGCTCGCCCTGCAGATGGCAAAGGATGCGAACAAGAAGAAAGAGGAGAAGATCAAGGAGCTGCAGACCTTCATTCAGCGCTTCTCGGCAAATGCATCGAAGTCCCGTCAGGCGACCTCGCGCAAGAAACTCCTCGAGCGCATCACACTCGACGACATCAAGCCATCGACACGCCGCTATCCGTACATCGCCTTTACCCCCGACCGTGAGGCAGGCGATCAGCTGCTCACGGTCGAAGGGCTGTCCAAGGAAGTTGACGGTCGCCAGCTCTTTAAGAATGTCAGCTTCACGCTGAAAAAGGGGGACAAGGTTGCCTTTGTCGGCCCGAACGGCGCGGCAAAGACGATGCTGTTCAAGATCCTCATGGGCGAGGAGGAGGCGGACGAGGGCACGTTCAAATGGGGTGTCACGACGACGCAGACCTATCTTCCCTCGGACAACAGCGCCTATTTCGACGATGTCAAGCTGAACCTCGTCGACTGGCTGCGCCAGTATTCGAAGGATCCCGACGAGACTTTTGTACGCGGCTTCCTCGGCCGCATGCTCTTCTCGGGCGAAGAGAGCCAGAAGCGCGCCGAGGTGCTCTCGGGCGGCGAGCGCGTCCGCTGTATGCTCTCGCGCATGATGCTCTCGGGCGCGAACGTCCTCATTTTCGACGAGCCGACCGACCACCTCGACCTCGAGTCCATCACGGCGCTCAACAATGGGCTCATGTCGTTCGGCGGCACGATTCTCTTCGCCTCGCGCGACCATGAGTTCACGCAGACCGTCGCGAACCGCATCATCGAGATCACGCCCGTCGGCGTCGTCGACCGCATCTCGACCTACGATGAATTCCTCAGCAACGAGACCGTAAAACAGCAGCTTGCGGAGAAGTACAAGGCTGCGGAGTAAAAGGGAGGCGACATTGCTCCTAAGCGAACCCTAGTGGAGCAAGTGAGTAAAGCGGGCG
>NZ_ALKG01000058.1 GCF_000286455.1 Selenomonas sp. FOBRC6 | reverse complement strand
TTTTGGTAGCGGCAATGAATGAAGTAACGTCGATAACGATACAATGTAATAGAGAACGATAGCTGTTTACTAAACAGGAGAGGTGTTAATATGAATAACAGTAAATTTGAAACATTGAATGAACTTTCACTTGAGCAAATGAGTGTTCTGGAATCACATTTCAATTGGTTTATTTGTAAATGGTTAGATGAGAAACATAAAAAAAATCTTGTAGAAAATCTACCTGAAGAAGATAGAGACTTTCTGACCCAAGTCCTTTTCTTGCCACGAATAACGGAGAAGAGACTTGTTTATCTTTCTGAAAAAAAGGAATTTAATGAAATTAAAAATACTCTTATAGAAGTAAAAAATGGGAATGCCAGTCGCATAAACGATGTAATTAAGATATATGAAAGTAATTTACAATCCGCTAAACATAGTTATGAAGAAAAAATACAAGAATACAAATTAAAAAAATTACCAAAATCAAAAAGAACACAAGCGGATAATCTGTTAAAGAAGAGTTTAAAAGACAAACTTAAAGTTCTAATTGATGATTATTATTCTAAACATTCCGATATAATTGAGGACATAGATAAATACTATAAAATTTTTCTTGACCATACTTCGATAATAAATTTAAAAATTTTTTCGCCAGAAGTGTTATCACTTAATGAACAAATGATAGTACAAATTGCAAATGTTGTTTATGATCCTAGTTATTTGGTTATTCCAGAACTTGATATGATATTAGATGGCAGAGAGGAAATAACAAGTCAATGGTATTTTAGTAGAAAAATGTCAATATCAGATTACAAGGAATTTTGTGAAAAAATCGATAGCGAGGATACATGGAAAAAACAATATTTATGTGCAAAAAAAAGTATTGAAAAAAACATGGAAGCACCAATCCCTCCTATTATGGAAAGAAAAGAGATAATAAGGGAGCTGTTAGGCAATATTTCTGATAATAGATTGAATTCTGCTATGATCGTTCTCTTTTCTTTGATAGAAGGGTTGCTATGGGCCTTTTCGTATGAAGTTAATCAAATCGAAAAAGTATATGTAGAACAAGGGGTTATTCACGATCATATAAATAATTGTGATTTTGAAAGCACAAGAATAAGAGATGTATTACAACGATCCGCTGTCAGAGAATATTTAGATGATGATTTTTTGCATGAATTTTGTAATGAACTTTATGAAGAGCGAAATTTAGTGCTACATGGAAATATAATTTGTTTTGATAATTGTGAGAGTAATTTTGTTTGTCTTATACAGAAAATTTTTGTTCTGGATTATATTTTAAATTCTGTCATTGAGGTTTATGAAAAAATTTTATTTAAAATTTTGGATGAAAATTTTACTGAGGATAGGATACAAGAACTATTAAAACCACTTGAAAAATAAAACTTACGTATGAGTGAAAATTCTTGTTACTTGATTTTAGATTGTTGCTCCGAAAAAGTAGAAAAGAAAGCAAAATCCCTCATGTTATAGGATAAACACTATAATAGGAGGGATTTGTTGTTTACCTGCTCATTGTGATAGCCCTAAATTGCAATATCAAATCGAACAGTAGAGTACAACAGAATCAAAAATTATGTGTGAAGAGTTTTCAAGGCGGTATCGAAGCGTTCTTGCGGAGTTTCGTAGTCTAGGATCTTGCGTGGTAGCGTATTGATCCAATCTTCCACACGTTGTACATCTTCCTCAGTGAGATTGGTCATATCCATGCCCTTCGGAATAAAGTAGCGAACGAGAGCGTTCTGTTTCTCGTTCGTTCCACGCTCCCAAGGAGTG
>NZ_ALKG01000057.1 GCF_000286455.1 Selenomonas sp. FOBRC6 | reverse complement strand
CAATGCCAAAGTTTCATAGGGCTTTTGTCCAAAATTTAGGAGGAAAACCGGAATAGAGAGAGAATTATAAGAATTCGTCGAAAGAAAGTTTCCGAAATGTATACGGAAACTAAATCGGGCTTGTTGATACCCGCAGCAAACCCGAACGAACTGTATGAATAGGAGATGTATTCATGGATGCAGCAATGCTGACGTTGGGAGTTCTCGGGGTGGCGGCCTTCCTCTTCGCCACAGAGATTATCCCGCTCGCCGTCACGGCAATGGGCGCGGCGATCGCGCTCGGTCTTCTCGGGGTACTCACCCCTGCACAGGTATTCTCAGGACTGTCCAATTCCACGGTCGTCCTTTTCGCCGGTATGTTCATCATCGGCGCGGCGATGTTCCAGACGGGACTCGCGCAAAAAATCGGCATCGCCGTCGTCAAAAAATCGGGCAATGACGAGCGTGCATTAATGGCGGCACTGATGCTCATAACGATTGTCCTCTCGTCCGTGTCCTCGAACACGGCGACAGTCGCGTGCCTCATGCCCGTCGTCATCCAGATCTGCGCTGCGGCAAAACTGCCCGTCTCGCCGCAGCTCATGGCGCTCGCCGTCGCGGCAAATGTCGGCGGTACGATCACGATGATCGGCACGCCGCCGAACATCCTCATGAGCGCGACGCTCGGTGCCTCGGGACTAACGCCGTTCGGCTTCTTCGAATTCGCATGGATCGGTATCCCGCTCTCCATCGCGGGCATGATCTACATGCTCACGATCGGCCGCAAGCTCTGCCCGCGCAAGCTCGTGGACAGCGAGGCGGTCGCAGGTGAGGCGGAGGAGGCAAAGGATCCGCGCAAGATGGTCATCTGCGCCGTCATTTTGATCGGCGTTGTCGTCGCAATGGTGCTCGAAAAGCAGATCAACGTCCCGATGCAGACCTCGGCGATCATCGGCGGTCTCCTCTGCGTCCTCACGGGCTGCCTCACGGAGAAGCAGGCGTATCAGGGCGTTGACTGGACGACCATCTTTCTCTTTGCAGGTATGCTCCCGCTCGCCAGTGCGATGGATCACAGCGGCGCGGGCAAACTCATTGCAGACTTCGTCGTCGGCCTGATCGGCGACCATCCGTCCCCGATGCTCATCGTCGGCGCAATGTTCGCCCTCTCGTGCGGCCTGACGCAGTTCATGTCGAACACGGCGGCAGCCGCGCTCCTCGCGCCGATTGCGATCTCCATCGCGCAGTCCATCGGCGTCTCCCCATATCCGGTCGTCATGGCGATCGGCATCGCGGCATCCTGCGCATTTACGACGCCGGTTGCAACGCCGCCGAACACCCTCGTTCTCGGCCCCGGACAGTTCCGCTTCATGGACTACGTCAAGGTCGGCGTTCCGCTTGTCTTTGTCTCGCTGATCGTCTGCCTTGTCGTCATCCCCCTCGTCTGGCCGTTCTAATCGAGCGCATATATAGATAAACGGCGTCTCCTTGCACGACCGTGAATGAATCGAACTGAAAAGTCGTTCACCGCATGACAGGTGTATCCTTGGGTACACCTGTCATTTCATGGCACACAAGGAGAATATCATGAAAAAAGAAGAAATGCTGAACCATCTGAAGGCATTCGACCCCGCGATCTTCACCCTCCTGCAGGACGAGATCCAGCGGCAGCGCTGCACTCTCTCGCTGATCCCGACGGTCAACGCCATGTCGCCGCTCGCTGCCTTTCTCGAGGGGAGTGCGCTCGCAAACAGCACCCTCGAGGGCTGCGGAGAACGTCATGCCAGTTCCGTCGAGGAGCTTGTCCGCACGCGCGCACAGGAACTCTTCGGCAGCGCGCACGCTGTCGTGCGGCTTGGCAACATCGCCGCAGCCTCGCGTGTCGCATTTCTTGCGCTGCTGCAGCCGGGCGATACCGTCCTCTCCTTCAACCGCAGGAAAGAGGAGCACTGTGCGGGGCTGAACTACCATTTTGAGAACTTCGGCATTGACCCTGCCCTCCAAAAGGTGGACTGGGACGAGGTCATGCAGCTCGCCGAACGCGTGAGGCCGCGCCTCATCATCTTCTCGCCCGTCAGCTATCCGTGCGTGCCGAACTACGAGCGGCTCGCCGCCGTTGCGCGCGCCGTGGGGGCATATCTCTGGGTCGACATTGGGCAGTGCGTCGGGCTCGTTGCAGCGGGGCTCATCCCCTCGCCCGTGGCGGTTGCCGATGTTGTCAGCTTCCCGACGAACGACTCGCTGCGCGGGCCTGACGGCGCGATCCTCCTCTGCACGAAGGAGCTTGCGCCGCAGATGGACGCCGCCGTCGAGAACACGGGGCACATCTCGCTGCACATGAACCACCTCGCCGCGCTCGGCTTTGCCCTGCATGCAGCCGCACAGCCGCGCTTCCGCGCGTACGGGGAGCAGGTGCTCGCGAACAGCCGTGCGCTCGCTGCAGCCCTCAAGGAGCGGGGCATCAATCTCCTCGCGGGCGGCACCGAGACCCATCTTATCCTCGCCGCGCCTGCGGCGGGCGTTGACATCGTGGACACGGTGCACGCCCTCGGACGCATGGGCATCTACGTCAAGCGTGACAAGATCCCGACCATGCGCCCCGAGATCATGCTCTCCGCGCTGCGTCTCTCGACGCTAAACCCAACCACGCGTGGTCTGAAGAAAGCGGACATGTCCATCATCGCCGACGTGCTCGCGCGCACCCTCAGCGGGCAATGCCCCGCCGAGGAGGAGGATGCCATGCGCATGAAGATCGCAAAGCTCCTCATGGACAAGCCCACCTTCTCCGAAGAGTGGATGAATGTCGATGCGACCTCGCAGACGGTCGCCCACTCCTCCGACACGGGCAGCGTCCATGAGCATGCCGCGAGCGAGAGGAAAACCATCCTCAAGAGCTTGTTCAAATAACGGAGTATCAAACCCCCCCCGACCGCGTGCAGTCGTATGCGGTCGGATTTTTATCGTAAAATATTCAGAAGCGTCAACAAATGGATGATTTGTGCGCCGCATTGTGCTATACTAAAGGGACAAGACTGAACGAATCCCATTTTTACGGAAGAGGAGAATTGCCCATGAAACGTGAAGAAGTCGTCAACCACCTGAAGACATTCGACCCCGAGATCTACGGTCTCTTGGAGGAGGAACGCCAGCGCCAGCGCTACACCCTCTCCCTCATGCCGAACATGAACGCCATGTCGCCGTTCGCGAAATATCTCGAGGGCAGCGTTCTCACGAACAGCTTCTTTGACCGCCACGACGAGACCACGAGCGGCGGCCTCCACCTTGACGCCATCGTGCGCAAGCGCGCCATGGAGCTCTTCCACAGCGACCACGCCATCGTGCGCCTCGGCAACATTGTCGCCGCCTCGCGCGTCGTCTTTCAGGCGCTGCTGGAGCCTGGCGACACCGTCCTCTCCTTCAACCTCAGGAAAAAGGATCACGTCGCGGGACTCTCCTACAACTTTGAGAACTACGGCATTGAACCTGGCACACAGGAGATCGACTGGGGTGCCGTGCGCGAACAGGCGGAGCGCGTAAAGCCGCGGCTCATCATCTTCTCGCCCGTCAGCTACCCGCGTACCATCGACTATCAGATCCTCTACGAGATTGCACAGACCGTCGATGCCTACCTCTGGGTCGACATCAGCCAGTCCGTCGGACTCGTCGCGGCAAAGCTCGTGCCCTCGCCCGTGCCCCTCGCCGATGTCGTCACCTTCTCCACGCGCGACTCGCTCAGAGGTCCCGACGGCGCCGTCCTCCTCACAAAGCGCGACATTGCCGCGCGCATGGATGCCGCCGTCATCAACACGGGGCATGAGGCACTGCACATGAACCACCTCGCCGCGCTCGGTGTCGTCCTGCGCGAGGCGGGCAGCGACCGCTACCGCAGCTACGCCACGCAGGTCGTACAGAACGCGCAGGTACTCGCACGCACCCTCGCCGACCACGGCGCCTCCGTCCTCTGCGGCGGCACGGACACCCACCTCGTCCTCGCCTCTGCCGCCGCCGGCATCGATACGGCAGCTGCGGTCAAGGCAATCGGTCAGATGGGCATCCGAGTCAAGACCGACAACGTCCCCACGATGAACTCCGGCCTCTTCCTCCACGCCCTGCGGCTCTCGACCTCGAATCCCACGACGCGAGGTATGCGCGAGGAGGACATCGCCTACGTCGGCTCGCTCCTCGCAAAGCCGCTCACCACCATTCTCTCCCACGAGGAGATCGAAAAGACGCGGCAGGAAATCCTCGCCCTCGTCAAGGATGCCCCCGTCTTCTCCGAAGAGTGGATGGGCGACTCCGAGGGCTGAAATCGCAGAATCGCTATTTGCATAGAACAGCGCCCCACCGAGCAGATCGGTGGGGCGTATTTCATTGCAGATGAACGCATTTGATGCTATACTGAAAATAAAAAGGAGGTGTGCCCTATGGCAAACGCTTTGGTACAATTTCGCACGGATGAGACGGAGCGGACAAAAGCCGCCGCGATCTGTGCCGCACTCGGCATGGATCTCCCGACCTATCTTCGTATGTGCATGTCCCGCCTCGTCCGTGAGCGCGGAATCCCGTTTCACATGCATCTGGACGACGCGCCGATGATGCGCGGCATCCGCGCAATGCAGCATACCTCGATGATTGCACGCGAGCAAGGCATTGCAGACATGAGTCTGGATGAAATCAATGCGGAGATCACCGCAACAAGGGAAAGCCTATAATGCATTATGCGGTCATTGATACGAACGTCTTAGTTTCTGCCGCGCTCAAATGGGACTCTGTGCCGGGGCGCATCATCCTGTGCACCTTTCAAGGAAGCATTTGTCCGCTCTTGAACGAGTCCATCTTTCGCGAATATCGGGAGGTTTTGCTCCGTCCAAAGTTCCATCTGACGCCATCTCTGGCAGATGATCTGCTGGCGGCACTGCAGACGCACGCCATCTGGATAAATGCGCCTGCAGTGCCAATCGAACTGCCCGATCCGAAAGATCGCGTTTTCTACGAAGTGCTCATGGAAAGCCGCAAATCCTGTGACGCACTTCTCGTCACAGGCAATATCAAGCATTTTCCATTAGAAGAGTATATTCTGACACCGCGAGAAATGCTCAATCGACTGATCTGACCCACCAAGAAAAACAGAGGGACTTCATTTCTTGAAATTTTCCGAAATCCTTATTGACAATATACAATAATTGAATTGTGCAACGTGCGATGCTGCGCAGCATATCGTTTTCAGATACGTCCCCGTCCCCTCCTTCATCGTCCCGTCTTTGCAAATCAGGCAATTCATCACTGCTCCACCCCGATAATCTCCTTCCATATATACCCTTCCCGCACACCCGAGTCGCTGTAAAGGATGTCCTCTGCAGCAAAACTCTCGGCGAGTGTGTACGCAATGACCATGCCGGGGACGATTGTGTGGAGGCGGTCGGGGGCGGAGCGCAGGAGGACGGCGGTATCAGCCTCGCTGAGGGTCTGTCCCGTGGAAAACAGGCCGATCATCACGGGCAGATGACGCGCGTCGATGAGGCGCGTCTGCGCCTCCGGGTAGAGGAGGGCGTGCATGCGACTCGTGCTGCTGAGGACGCCACCCATGCCGATCATATGCTGCGCGCGCAGCGCACGCACCTCGGGGGCACTGTCCAGTATTGCTGTGACCGCCGCACGAATCGCCGCGCACTCGTCACCACTCGGGAGCAATCCCGCAACGTGCGCCTTCGACATGGCAAGCGAGCCAATCGGGAGGCTCCAGCGCCCCTGCATTTCGTGCGCCGCATAGGAGATGATCTCGGTGCTGCCGCCGCCGATGTCGACCATGATGCCGTCCGCATGTGCAATGCTTGCGGTCGCGCCGATGAAATCGTACGCTGCCTCCTCCTCGCCGCTGATGATGCGGATGGAGACACCCGTGCGCCGCGTGATCTCCTCGGTCACGGCGCGGTTGTTGGTCGCGGAGCGCAGTGCCGCCGTCGCAAAGGCATGGACGTGCGCGATGCCGAATGTCTCGATGAACTCCATGAAGCCGCGCAGGATCTTGACCGACTTTTCTACCCCCTCGCGCACAAGCCGTCCGTGCGAGAGATAGCCTGCAAGCCCGACCGTATGCTTGCGTTTCAGCAGGAGGGTGAACTCCCTGCCATCGATCTGGTAGACCGCCATGCGGATGGTGTTCGAGCCGATGTCGATGATTGCGTGCAGCATGGGGCTACCGCTTCAGCCCGCTGCCGGGCACAGGGATGATGACGCGATAGTTGTCGGGCATTCCGTCCGCAAAGAAGGCACGCGCGCCCGCAAGCCCCGCCGCTGCGGTCAGCTCGGCGTAGATGCCGCGTCGGTTGAGGGTCTTTGCCGCCTTGAGGATCTCGCTGTCCTCGACGGCGACAGCATCGCCCCCGCTACGGCGCAGTGCCTTCAGGATATACTCCATGCGCGGCGGTGCGCCCACGCGGATGGTCTCTGCGATCGTATTCTTGCGCGGTGTCTCGGGCAGATCGTGAAACGCCTCGACGACGGGCGCACACTTCGTACTCTGAACGCCGACAAAATGCGGAAGCCGCCCGATCTCGGCAAAGCCCTGATAGAGCCCGAGGAGGAGCGAGCCGTTTCCGACGGGGACGAAGATGTAGTCGGGCACGATGTCGCCGAGCTCGTTGTAAATTTCGTGTGCCATGCTCTTGATACCGTCGGCAAAGAGGGGGTTGTAGACGTGTGAAGCGTAGTAGTCGCTGCCCAGTTCCGCGCGCAGGACACTGCTTGCATTCATGCGCCCGTTCGGCACGCGCACGACATCGGCACCGTACGCCGAAATCTGCTTTGCGCGCTCGGCGGAGATGTCGTCGGGCACATAGACCCTGCACGCAATGCCCGCCGCCGCTGCATATGCCGCGACCGCCGCACCCGCATTGCCCGCCGAGTCGACTGCAACGCGGTCGATGCCGAGATGCGCAAGCTCTCCGATGAGGCGCTTCGCTCCGCGATCCTTGAACGAGCCGGTCGGCTGGCGATCCTCCATTTTGAAGTAGAAGCGGCAGCCGTCGATAACGAGCGGCAGGAGGGGCGTCTCCACCTCGCCGAGCGTCACCGCCTCGTGACGGTCGCTCGCGTCCATCGCGCTCTGATATAGACGAAAAAGCCCACCGCATTCACACGCATAGGCGTGCGTTGCGACGGGGTATTCCTTTTTACAGCGCTCACAGTAGAAGTGCATGATGGATCTCCTCCTTCGGAACGTATGAGATTGTAACGATGTATGTAACTATGCCTCCCCCATCACAATGGGAGAAGTGGCGCCCCTATCGGCTCACTTCATTCGCCACTTCCCCCGTCGCGACGGGGGAAGCTGAATTACCATCCGCCCCCTCATCCGTATGATCCTCGGTCAGCGCGTGGTTGCCGAACATGGTCGTCAGCGTCTCACGCGTGAAGCCGTAGGCAGGACTCGAGAAATCCTGCCGCGGATCGTAGCGGTTGTTCGGCGCACCGAGGAGTCCGCAGACCGTATCGTACATCATATCGTTCGTAAAATACGCATCGCGGCGGGATTCGAGCATCGCCGCACGCTGCGGCAGCGCCGCGCGATACTCGGGCGACAGATAAATGAAGAACGGGATGCGCACCATGTCGAAGCTGAACACGTCGGGGTTGTGTGAGATCTTGAGGTTTTCGCCGTGGTCGGAGAAATAAACCATTGCACGCAGGTTCAGATTCTTCTCTGCATAGTTAAAGATCTGCGAGAGAATGTAGTCCGTATAGAGAATGCTGTTCGCATACGACGGCGCGCTTGTCATCGCTGATTCACCGTCCTCGGCAGTGAACTTCGCCCACTCGTCGGGATAGCGGTTGTTGTAGTAGATGTGGCTGCCCATGAGATGCAGTACAATGAAGTTGTTCACGTTCGGGTCAATACGGGTGAGATACGGCAACAACTCCTCGTCATACTTTGTCGTAAAGGTGTAGGAGTCATCCGTCCACTCCGCCACATCTGCCGTCTTTGCGACCATTGTGATCGCGCTGTCGAACTGACCGTAGCGCCCCTGATTGCTGAACCAGTAGGTATGATAGCCGATCTTCTTCGCCACATCGAGCAGGGACGCCGACTCGAAGAACTCCTTGTCGTTGTACTGGCTCTTCTCCGTCAGGGCGCGCTCGAGGACGGGCACGGTCTGCGTCCACGAGGAGTAAGTATTGCGGTAGACGAGGAAGCCCGCGCGCTCCGCCGCCATCTTCTCCATCCATGGCGTATTCTCGTACGGGAAGGAGGGCGTGTAGTAGTGCATATAGTTGCGTGACGCGGACTCGCCGATGATGAAGATCACCGTCCCCGGTGCACGCGCCGCAAGTGTGTTCTCCGTATCTATAATGAGCGATGCATATCTATCGTCCTGATGCAGACCATACGACTGTGTCTCTTCAACATATGTCGTCACGTCTTTGTAAAGCCCCGCAATCGAGCACTCAGGAATGAGCGCAATGTGCACGCCCGCCGCGACGATCATGACGAAAACAAGGCTGCCCATGCGCGATCCCTCTGCACTCGGATATATGTGTCGTGCGAACACAAGATAGCTGCGGTAGGAGAGATAGATGAACAAAAGCAATAGAAGTACAACGAGCACGGCAGGCAGAACGCCCACGGTCGACTGGATATAGTCCCCTGCCTCGTGCCAGTTCGTCAGATAGAGTGCCATGAGCGAGGCGGGGCTGAGTGCATGCCAGACGGTCATATAGTACGCGATCTGCGTGAGCGGGATGAGCGACATGAGGAAGCCAAGTACGGCGAGCAGTGCCGCCGTCAGGCGTTTGTGCCCAAGGTGAAAGAGAACGCCGCCCAGTGCAGCGAGTACGAGCATACACGCCGTCCCGATGAGGAAGTCATAGAAGATCAGCGAGCGATACCAGTCCTGCTTATACGTCCACACATAGAGGAGAGGAAATGTCAGGCACCAGAGCAGCCCCGGCACCATCGCCCCGAGCATGCCGCGCGAAAAGAGAGGAATGCCCGTCCCATACTGCATGAGCATGAGAACGGCGAGGACAGGAAGGAGCGCAGGGAGAAAATACTCCGCGCCCATATCCTGTCCCATATTGATATAACACGCGACCAGCGTCAGGAAATACGCTCCTGCAGCCGCCGCACAGCGAATCCACTCATTCGCCCGCTCTGTCGATACCTTCATATCCTGCCGTACTACTCCATGATAAAGATTTCGAGATCCTGTCTGCCAAACATCAGTGCCTCAGCGTGACTATCAAATGCAACGTCAATACGATAACCATGTATTGAGCCGCCAACATCCTCCGCCACAGCCTCACCATAGCCCGGAATAAAGACGCGTGTGCCGAGCGGAATGACAGACGGATCAACAGCGATCACGCCGCGCCGTACCATCGTCCCCGTCGCCGTACGATTCCCGTTGCCCGGATCGAACGCACTGTAGCCCGTCGCCGAGACATATACCGAGCGGCCACTGCCGCGGCTGACCTCATGCGCGCGCTCCTCACGAATCCCGAGCGCCACAGGGTCATACGGGACACCGCCCGAAAGAGCAAGATACGTCGCCTGACCGCAGATGCCATCCACCTCGAGGCCATTCTTCTCCTGACAGCGCTCAATTGCCGCGCGTGTCAGAGGGCCTGCAACGCCGTCCGCTGCACCATCGAGATAGCCCCCCCTGATGAGGAGCTCCTGCACATGCTGCACCGCTGCACCGCGCATTCCCTCCTTTACGAGGATATGTGCCGCCTCGGCAGGCGCATGGAGTGCAAGCGGCGCAGTCACGGCGAGTGCCGTACCGATCGAGAGTGCTCCTCTGAAGCGCCGGAGCTCCCTGTGCCGCCGCGCTCCCTGTACCAATTTTCGTGCTGCCAAAAGGAGTTTCCGTATCTTCATTCCATGGTGCTCCCTTCACTTTGCGATCTTTATTCTGCGCCGGCCATATGCGGCGCGCGCCAATCATATTACGTTTTGTTGGGAATATTTTACTATAAAGTGGAAGTCACGTCAAACACGGGCAAGCTCGATCTCAGGCGCACGTACAATGAGCCCGTCCTCCGCCGCGTACCGATAGAACAGTCGCAGCCCCGCAAGCGTTGCCTCATCCAGCTGCCAAACGACAGCGCTGCCGAGATACGCCCGCAGCTCATCGCGCGTGAAGCGCCCATCTGCAAGCACCTCGCTGATTGCCGCATCCTTGACCGTCTCCCAGTCGCGAAACGCCGCCGCAATCCGCCTGTGAGCGAGCCGCAGCTCCTCGGGATGCGCCGCCGCAAATGCGCGTGCCGCCGCCCAGATACCGAACACCATGCGCATGCCCGTGAGCCGCTTCCATTCGCGTGCGAGATCGTAGATGTAGATCCCATCGGGCGGGTGATGATATAGTTCCAGTGCGTCGTCCCCGATGAAGAGCGCGCCCGCTGCCCCCTCGGGCACGGGATCAGACGGCACGAGCGCCCGCGTTTCATAGACTGGCGCTGCATCATACGCACGGCGCAGTATGATCTTCAGCAGGGCGTGCGAGGACGCCGATTTATCTGAGAGCAGGACGCGGCCGTCCTTGATCTCCTCGGCGGAGACGCGCGAGACGAGCAGCACGCTCCGCACATCGCCGTCGGACGCAATGCACACATCCGGCAGGATGAGCAGATCTGCCGCGTGCCGCGCATACGTGATCGAGGACACCCCCGACACATCCAGATTCTTCGCCTCAAGCCGCCCGTTCAGCTGTGCGGGCGAGGCGCGCAGGATATCCAGCCCCTCCGCCGCCCCGTGCGCAAGCGCATACGTCAGCGGCAATACATTCAAAAAAGCAATATGACCCAGACGCGGCACCATGCGCATCCCCCCTCTCTTTCTCTCCTCCTATTATAATCCTTCTGCACAGAAAAATACAGTATCTTTTGAACCTTGCTCCGCGTAGCGCACAATAAAAAGCGCCGAAGCCGTCATCCTATGCTATAATATCCTCAACACTGCCATACGACAGTCGGTCGATCGAAGCGTAAAAGGCAGGGATGGACGAGGAACGAAACGAATGTGATCCTGTCGCTTTTATCGTTCTCGCATTGCCTTTGCGTAAAGCGCAAGGAAGCTCCTGCCGCCGTCACGCCCCCCATACATGCCCGAGGAGCTTCCCGCAGAGGCGCTATCTGCCTGCTGACATGCACGTCCTTTCCATAGATAACAAGGAGAATCTCATCATGAACCAGCAACCAACGAAGTACACCGTCATCACAGGCGCCAGTGCGGGCATCGGTGCTGCCGCCGCAAGGGCATTCGCCGCGCGCGGGCACAACCTCGTCCTGATCGCACGCCGTACAGAGCGGCTGAACGCGCTGCGCGCAGAGATCCTTGCCGCACACCCGGCGCTTGATGTCATCGTCAAGACCGCTGACCTCTCCATCACCGAACATGTCATACAGCTTTACGAGGAGGTAAAGGCCCTCCCCATCGGAACATGGATCAACAACGCCGGCTTCGGCAGCTACGGCATCGTCGGCGCACAGGAGCTCGGCAAAATCACGCAGATGATCCACCTGAACATCGAGACACTGACCATCCTATCCACGCTCTTTGTGCGCGACTTTGCCGATGTTGCGGGTGCGCAGCTCATCAACATCTCCTCTGTCGGCGGCTACCAGATCGTTCCGACCGTTGTCACCTACTGCGCGACAAAATTCTACGTCAGCGCCTTTACCGAGGGGCTTGCCCATGAGCTGAGCGCACGCGGCGCGAAACTCCGTGCAAAGCTCCTCGCCCCCGCCGCAACGCAGACCGAGTTCGGCGCCGTCGCCAACGACAACCCCGCCTACGACTACGACAAGGCGTTCGGCACCTACCACACGAGCGCCGAGATGGCAGACTTCCTGCTCGCCCTCTACGACAGCGACGAAACGCTCGGCATCGTCGACCGCGAGACCTATACCTTCCGCCTGTGCGCACCACAGCTCCCCTATGCCGGCAATTCCGCGCGCAATCAAAAGGTATGATGGGGCCGTCTTCCCTGGTTGAAAATCTCCCCGTGCGCCGTTATAATGGAAGCAAAGCATACACTGCGAAAAAGGAGCGCTTACAATGAACGAAATCGCACTGAAATACGGCTGCAACCCGAACCAGACCCCCGCACGCGTCTACGCGGACGGAGGACTGCCCTTCACCGTGCTGAACGGCCGCCCCGGCTACATCAATCTGCTCGACGCACTGAACAGCTGGCAGCTCGTCCGCGAGCTGAAGGAAATGTCTGGACTGCCCGCCGCCGCATCGTTCAAGCACGTCAGCCCCGCAGGAGCAGCACTCGGCCTCCTGCTCGGTGACACGCTCGCGCGGGCGACCCATGCGCCGAAAGGCGAGCTCTCGCCTGTGGCGCGTGCCTATGTGCGTGCACGCGGCGCGGACCGCATGAGCTCCTACGGCGACTTTGCCGCCGTCTCGGACATCTGTGACGAGAGTCTCGCGGAGTTCCTGCGCGGCGAGGTCTCCGACGGCATCATCGCGCCGGGGTATACGGAGAAAGCACTTGAAATCCTAAAGAGCAAGCGCAAGGGCAGCTATCTCATCCTCCAGATGGACGAGAGCTACGCGCCGCCCGCGCTGGAGCGCAAGGACGTGTACGGCGTGACCTTCGAGCAGCAGCGCAACGAAGTGGCGATCACAGAGGACTGCCTGAGCGACCGCCCGACGGCGAACAAGGACATCCCCGCCGAGGCCCGCCGCGACCTCCTGCTCGCGCTCATCACGCTGAAATACACCCAGTCCAACTCGGTCTGCTACGCCGTCGACGGACAGGCGATCGGGGTCGGCGCGGGACAGCAGTCGCGCGTCCACTGCACGCGTCTGGCGGGAAACAAGGCGGATATCTGGCAGCTGCGCCAGAGCCCGCAGGTGCTCGCCCTCCCGTTCAAGGACGATGTGCGCCGCCCCGACCGCGACAACGCCATCGACGTATACACGGCAGGTGACGAGGACGACTACGCCCTGCTCACGGCGGACTGGCAGCGGCTCTTTACCGAGAAGCCCGCTCCCTTTACGCGTGCGGAAAAGCGTGCCTACCTCCGCACCGTCAAGGGGGTCGCGCTCGGCTCGGACGCGTTCTTCCCGTTCGGCGACAACGTGGAGCGTGCCCACCAGAGCGGTGTCTCCTACATCGCACAGAGCGGCGGCTCCATCCGCGACGACAACGTCATTGAGACGTGCGACAAGTACGGCATCGCGATGGCGATGACCCACATCCGCCTCTTCCATCACTGAGATACATCACCTCCGTTTTCCGGCCTCCCCCGCACGATATGGGGGAGGCTGTTTCATTTCACTGAATTTTTTTCGCATCCTATTCTCATATATTGTTCTACTATTAAATATTTCTATTTGATTTACCTATCAGAATTGTGCTATCATTCTGCTATCTATCGTATAACAAGTCTCATTCTCTTCTCTACAGGAGGTATACGGAATGAACCGATCACCCCGCCGCCTTGCTCTGCTCGGCATGGCGCTCAGCACGGCATGTTTTGGTGCGCACGCATACGCAGCCCAAACAATGCAGATGGATATGCACAGCACGATGAACAGCACGCCCGCTGCCGCTGATGACGGAATGTACGAGTTCACCCTCGATGAGGTCATCATCACGGGCTACCGCACGGCATCGCCGCTCACCCTCTCCACCGATCCGCAGCGCCCGCGCCAGCCCATCCCCGCCGCCGACGGCGCAGGCTACCTCAAGACCATCCCCGGCTTCTCCGTCGTCCGCAAGGGAGGGCTCGGCGGCGATCCGATGATGCGCGGCATGGGTGGCTCGCGCATGGTGATGGATATGAACGGCGGCATGATGTCGGGCGGCTGTCCGAACCGCATGGACCCCACATCGACCTATGCGTTCCCCGAGACGTTCAGCCGCATCATCGTGAACAAGGGGCCGCAGACCGTCCGCTACGGCGCGAATGTCGCGGGCAGCGTCATCTTTGAACGCGAGACGGAGCGCTTCGAAAAGCCCGGCGTACGCGGCAACATCTCCGTCCTCGGCGCATCGAACCACCGCTTTGACGAGCTGACCGATGTCACGGCAGGCGGCGCGGAGGGCTACGCCCGCATCATCCAGACGCGCAGCTATTCGCGCGACTATGCGGACGGCGACGGGCGGCGCATCCACTCCGGCTACGGCCGCCACAGCCTCACGGGCATCCTCGGTCTCACCCCCGACCCCGACACTCTCTTTGAGGTCTCCTACGACCGCAGCCGCGGCTGGGCGAAGTACGCGCACGGCATGATGGACGGCAGCCAGTTCGACCGCGACAGCTACGCTGTGAAGTTCGAGCGTGCGCATCTCTCGCCCGTCGTGGAGAAACTCACGCTGAATTTCAACAACGATACCATCGACCACATCATGGACAACTACACATTCCGTCCGGGCGGAATGATGGGCACGGACGTCAAGCGCGTGCAGTACGGTATGCGCGCCGTCACCGACCTGCGCTTCTCCCCGCAGACAACGGCCGCCGTCGGTATCGATCTGCGCCGCGACGCACACTATTTCGCCGAGGCGCACAGACGGCTGAAGGGTTCGCCGAACAACGACATGGACATCAAGAATTTCGGCATCTTCCTCGAGTACAGCCGCGACCTTGCCGCACGCAGCCGCCTGCACACGGGACTGCGCTATGATCGGACGGAGACGGACTACCACAACGCCCGCTTCCGCAACCCCATGGGGATGCTCACGCGCAATCTCGTTCCCGGCAGCGCGAGCGATCACGCCGTCAGCGGCTTCGTCCGCTGGGAAAACACGGCAAAGAAGCAGCCGCTGACATTCTACGTCGGCCTCGGCCACGCGGAGCGCCCCGCCGACTACTGGGAGGCGTATCACACGTGGGCGGCCTACAGCAATCGCCGTCTCGGCATGAACGCCGCCCCCGCCGCCACACGTCCGCGCAAGGAGAGGAATACGCAGCTCGACCTCGGCTGGGTCTATACAGGCGAAAAGACGAATGCAAGTCTCTCCCTCTACTACGCGCACATTGACGACTTTATCCTGCGCAAACCGCAGATCGGCATGGGTCCCACGGCACGCACCCCCTATGCCAATGTGGACGCGCGGCTCTACGGCTTCGAGGCGGAGGTCACGCGCACGGTCTCCCCGCTCTGGACGCTCGGCGCATCACTCGCCTACACGCGCGGCGACGATCGCACGAACGATGCCCCGCTCCCGCAGATCGCCCCGCTCGAGGCGAATCTCACGGCGAAGTACAGCCACAAGAAGGCGGAGGTAAATGCGGTCTGGCGACTCGTCAGCAAGCAGAACCGCTATCATAGGGGCTACGGCAGCGTCACGGGCACGGACTACGGCCCCACGGGCGGCTTCGGCATCCTCTCGCTCAGCCTCGCCTACCGTCCCGACGAGAACCTGACGTTCTCCCTCGGCGTGGACAACCTCCTCAACAAGACCTACGCCGAGTTCGTCAACTACAGCGAGGCCGCCATCCCCGCGCTCGGCATCTCTGCCGGCGGACACATCACGGAGCCGGGGCGCACCCTCTGGCTGAAGGGCAGCTACAAGTTCTAACAAGCCATGCCCGAAAGAGGCGCTTACAGCGGATGTCAAACATGACAGCAGGGGTTGCTGCACGAAGTTTTTCGGCTCCGTGCAGCAGCCCCTCTCTTTTTTCTTCCCCTTTTCGCTCCTCTATGCTATAATAAATCATTATTAAAATGAGGGAGATGAGTGAATGAACACATTTCGCAGCCTCATCACCGCGCTGGCACTCGCCCTCTTCCTTGCATCATCCGTGTCTGCAGCGCCGCCACCGCCGAGCACACCGCCCCTCGTGACCCCCATAAAAACGGAGGGGAACAATAAGGACGTGCGCCGCGCCTACTACCGCATCGGCAAGACCGAGGTCAAGGCGACCATCGCGCAGATGGGCGGGCAGCAGCATTTCACCCTCTGGGAGGGCAAAACGAACGTCTTTCACTTCAGCGCTCCGACGAGCAAACTGTCCTACGGCGACATGGGTGCCTTTACGAGCAGCGGGCAGACGTTCTTTTACTACTACGCCAACACGCGCATCGGGTGGCGTGCGCCGGGTGCGCCGCCTGCCTCCGGGCGCGGCATCGTCGTCGGCAAGTCGCCGGTCGACGGCACGTACCGCATCTATGTGGACAGCGCCGACTACTACCACCCGAATACCGATGATTTTCAGCTCGCCATCGGTCTTGTGCAGCAGCGCGAACACGAGCGGTTCATCTCACTCTATTTCGGCCCCGAACTCTTTTCTGATTTCGGCGGCGTGACGGCGCAGTATGCGCTGAGCTACAACCCGAGCACCGACAGCTTTGTCTACGAAGAACGATAAATGATTTTAATGAACAACACGGGGAGGTGATTGGTCGTGATCGAAGCGGCCAAGACATTCGAGGAGTACATCAAAAAGGAAAATATCACGGGCTTTCAGATCCGTGAGGCGGGCGACGACCGCAATACCGTGATCTTTGAGAGCGAGATCGAGGTGGAGGAGCGGCGGCTGCCCATCGTCCTTATCATCGACTCCACAGCGTACGCCACCATCCGCATCCGCCTCGCACAGAACGCCGTCGACGACACGAACGCCATGCTCCTCACGGGCTGGCTCATGCGGCAGAATCAGGACAGCCGCCTCGTGAAGTTCTATCTCACCTCCGACACCGCCATCCTCGCCGACGTCGTCGTCCCGCATAACCCCGAGGCATTCGACCCCGAGGTCATGGTGAGCGTCCTGCGCGTCTTCATCCGCGACATCACAAAACTCATGCCTGAGCTCGCGTTGCTCCTGCCTGAGAAGTGAGGTATTCGCGTTTGACAAAACGCCGCGAATCTGCTATGATACTCAACATCGCGGGCATAGTTCATCGGTAGAATGAAAGCTTCCCAAGCTTATATTCTGCAGATTGGAGCCAGTCCCGTTATCCATAGAGCACCAAGCTTTTGCGGGATTTCCTCAGAGGCGAAAAACGAAGTCCTTACACCTTATTTACACCTTATCGGACTTCCAAAAATCGCGGGCATAGTTCATCGGTAGAATGGCTGCTTCCCAAGCAGCAGAGGGCGGTTCGATTCCGCTTGCCCGCTCCATATGAAAGTTCAGAGCCGTCGGTAATGACGGCTCTTTTTGTTATGCTCTGGCAAGTGCCCTCTTTTGACAGTCCATGCAGAGCATGCGATGGTATCGGCTCTCAGAGAATGCACGCACTTTATCCGTCAACTTTAATCCGCACTCCTCGCAGTAGGACGCGGCAGCGGCATGCTCCTGCTTCAACGGAATTGTAACGGCACGGCTCTTTGCCGAAGTCTTGATCGGGGCGGCTTTCTTGGCAGGTGCAACGGATGTATTTTCATCTGTCCGCGCATCTGCCTCTGGATCGTCGCCTGTACTGATGGAGAGACTGAGCATATAGGCGTACTTGATGGCTGCTGTCTGTGCCTTCATGACAGCCTTGTCGCCGCTGTCCTGCCCGCTTCCGATGCCCGTAATAAGCACGCTCTCATCCGAATCACGGTCGATCAGCGTAATATTCACCTTCACCGTCGCAAGGTGCTCGATGCTGCCCTTTGCCGTCTTGACCTCCTCCAAGCTGATAAGTTCAGGAATAACAAGCGAGGCAAGCCCCTGCTCCACCAGTGCAGCATTCACCTTGCTCAGAACATCAGCACTCGTCGCGTAGGTGTATCCGTGAAAGCTATTCGTTCCATTTTTTGCGATATGACTGCACTCGCGCATAACCGCAATCACTTTTGCCGCAATTTTCTTCATTACATATTCCTCCCAAAAGATTTCCCCTGTACCATAGGCGGCACAGGGGATTCATCCATTACTGAATCTGAATGTTGTTGTACTCCATCAGCGTAATCCCTGGCAGGAGCACACCCTGCCGCAGGGCATCTTTCAATCCTTGCTTGTCCACCTTATCCGGCGCAGGAATCAAATACGCTGGTGGAATGGCAGCCCCTTCATCAATGTGGATTTTCTGGCTTTTGCGCCAACCAATGGAGAACTCCTTGTCCTGAATCTTCTCCCCATGGAGACAGTCGGACAAATACTGTTTGAGCCTGTCCGCCTTATTCTTTGCTGCGATCTTACGCGACGCGAAGGTCTTTTCCTCCTCCTCGTAGGCACGCGCATCGGCGAGCAGATTCTTAATCCAACAGGCGATATTGCGGATTTTCTGCCGCCGCTCCATCTGAAGCCCATGAAGCCGCTCCACATCGATGATTTCACCCGTTTTCAGATCAATGCAGGAAAGAATATCCTCTTGGATTTCATACAATGCACTCATATCCACGCTCCTCCATTCTATGCCTGCGCCAAGCGTTTGCGCAGCGGCGTGACGTTGTGCTCCCGTACTGCGAGATGATGCGGCACAGGCAGGGCTAACAGTTCCCCACCAATGCGCTCCAACTCTGTCGCACGCTCGTAGCTGTCTGCAAGTTTGCTCGCTGCCGTCACCGCATTGATAAGCCCATAACGGCTGTTATCTCCGCCCATAAAGAGCTGACGCAGGACATCGCCACGCTCATTCTGCGTGAGGAGAAAACGATCTGCCAGCTCCTCAACCGCCTGTACAGGATTATCCGCAAGCGGAATCTCCATCGCTTCACGCATCTTGTCTACAGTCACATGGAATTTCGCAGCATCCACGGCACAGCGTACGGTGTCTTGCACCTTCATAAAGAATGCCTTGTCATCCTGCGCCAGTGTTTCATCGGAGTAGAGTTCATAGGCGGCATCGTCCTCTGCTGCGACCTGCCGCCCGACATGATACTTCTTCTGTGCGAAGTCCTTGACAATCAGCCCATTCTTACAGACAAGGCGATAGATCAGCGGCTCAACCTTCAGACTGCCAAGCCCGACCTCGCTGTTAGACACGACAAAGCCCGCCTGTACCACATCGCCGACACCGACCTCGGTTTTCAGCTTCTTGTTGACCACCTTCAGATAGAGGTGCGATTCCGTGACCTCACAGCTCATAATCGCTGCATCCTTCATCTCCTGAATCACGGGCAGCACCGCCGTGCAGAGTTCCAGATTATCCAGACGCCGATAGCGGTCGGAGAGGAATGCACGCACATTGCCGTCCAGCACACGAATCATCCGACGCTCAGGTGACTGTCGAAACCATCCGTTGACGTTTTCGTCTAGGAGTGTCGGATATTCCTTCTGCATCTTCTGATAGTAGCGGTAGGGGATTTGCAGACGCGCTGCGATCTGCTGATGAGCAGTCTCACCAATCGTATACTCCTGCGTGTCATCGCCAAGAGCGATGAGGAAGCGACCGCCCGCAACAGACGAATCCATCGCAAGCGACCGCGTATCCGAGATAAAATCCTTCCGAGCCTCGCGCTGCCGCGTCAGCTCCTGCCCGAGTTCCTGTAACGTACGACCTTGCTTCATGTTGTTGTCCTCCTATAAAGACAGAAAATCCCCCATAGCCACGCGGCTATGGGGGGATGCCTATGTTGTTATATTAAGAGAATCCGTATCCGTAAACTTTCTTCCAAATGTTACGGAATACGACTCCGTTTGGACTGTTCCAAACATCACATGCACCAAAACCACGATTATTGAACTCGACCTTAATATATTGGTTGTTTCCTGGGATTTGTGCATAGTGTGCAGTGAGCCACGCATCTCCATGCCGTTCGAGCACATTAAATTCAAGAGTTGGCTTTGTAGAGATGATATAGAGACTTGTCTCATCATACTCGATACTAAGATTTCCACTTCTAGCTACTGCTGCTTCAGAACATGAAGATGCGCCAAATAAAACCGTAATCAATCCGACCATGACAGCAATAAATAACTTTTTCATATTCTTTTCCCCCTCAGGACACATATATCAACCTCACAAATAATTTTACTAAATATCAGATACTATTGTAGCTGCTACGCAAGGATTTTACGAAAAACCATATCCCCGAATATGCTTCCACATATAAGCAAATACAGAACCTGTTCCCCCTTGGAAAACAGTTCCTTGGCTCCACGGTTCATTATCACTGGTTCGGTACAAGAACCAGCGGTAATGATCGCTATTTTTCCATTTGTAGTGTCCTGTATGCCAACCGTCACCAAAATTCTCATTAACATTGAAAATCAGATTGTCCTGATCTGACTGAATAACATATGCACTGGTTTCATCAACGACGGCAATAACGGGTCCATTGGGTCCGCCTTTTAACTCAACCATAGCATTGGCATTCTGCGGAATGTAGAACAACGAAACCGCCACTCCCATGAGAAGGGAAAATAGCAACTTTTTCATCGTAAAGCCTTCCTTTCAATCTCTCTGCTTAACAAACAAAACGATACATAGGCACAGCCCTCATTCTTTACCTGCTGTATGGGTGCCCCGTATAGTTTAAGCAAAATTTGAGAACCGCCTGCACATACGCTCTGTCCAATGGCGAACAGGTTGTGGTCGAGTTAATCGTACAGCGCCACCTGCCATGAGCATCCGTTGTAAATTCATAGAGACAATACTTTTCCCATTCGTATACGATGACCGCAAAATCGCGTCTTGATGAATCATCCTGCCGCCAGACAATAGATGATTCATCTACTGTAGTACGCATCCCTTTTTCATCATACACCTGCGTCATTGCCTCCGCAGTCTGCACTAGTCCTCCTCCAACTAGTACAAATGCAACAGTCAATATGGATACAAATATTTTTTTCATCGAGATCCCCCCTATCAAAGCATTTTTCTTCCTCTTATATTTCAGTCATCCCAGCCTCCTTCCAATACACTATAATAGTATATGACCTCTTTTACAGAGAATAACAAAACAGGAAAGACTCAACAGCCGAGCACTCAATCTTCGGCTCTTTTCTCCATCTCAGCTTCGTATTCCTCAAACGCTTTTTTGAAATACTCAACTGCACGGGCATTTTGATGCGTATCAAACAAGTCGAAAGTCATCGCCTCAGCATCGTCACTGTCCAAATTGTGATGAACCCATAGAAAATAACAGCGTTCTTCATCTTCCACCATAAAACTATCTGCGCCACGATAGAAGGTCGGATTCAGCTCCCAGCGGTTATGCTCCGATACTATATCTGCTGTCGCCTCCTCTTCAGACAGTGCCTGCAATACAAGAGCAAGCCGCCGCAGAACATCCTCAAAGTCCTCTGGCACACGCTTCGGGCACTTCACAATGTCCTTATAGGGGAAATTTCCATATAGAGGATGTGTCGGCTCAGGCTCTTTCTTTTCGGGAGTATGTGTTTCAATCACATCTCCCCTCATTTTCAAGAGCCAAGCATCCTGCCCGTTCTTCTCTACATCGTCAGGATGTTCGACGTCTTCACCATTACTCTTCTTGATGATGTATTCCAGCATATCCAGCTTGACACCAAGTCCTGGAAAAATTGTATGCCAATCAGAGATTTCCAGTCCACATGCCATAATCTCAGCATACTTTTGAACACGACGAGAATTTTCCTTTTCATAAAAGGATGTCATGCTCAGCATATCTGCCGTGTGATTTTGAGGAACAGCAAACACCTCTAAAATCTCATTCTTGGAAATCTCTTTTCCCGCAACCATCGATACTTTTTTCGTATCTCCTGTGAGGTTTTTGACATCCCGCTCCACATTGTCCCCCCACATATCAAGTGTGATATCCACGGGCATTACTTTGAGCCCGAGCAGCTGAAAATATCGCTCGATTTTATCTTCTGAGAGTGGTGCTGCCAATTTTCGTCCATTCATCATAAACATGGTTCATTCTTCCTCTCTATCCCCAAGAGAACATCACATTTCAATTTTTACCCCCGGCGGTGGCGCTGAAATATAACGCCTGACAGATTTTCCCTCTGCCTCATCCGCATCTTCCTGTTCATGAATTTTAGTCAGGCAGCCCTTACAATACTGATTTTTTCCGTATTTTTCTACTGATTTATATACCTCCTTACAGTCAGCACATGTATGCTTATCAACTGCCGTCGCGTGAATCCAGAAATGATCCGCATCATGCTCAACTAGTTTGTAGTCCATATCCTTCCAGAGCGCCGAACATATATTCATTATGACTTCTTTCTCTGCGAGGTCACGTTCTCCAAACAGTTTATCAACATCCTTTTCTTCTATGACAGCTCTTCCCTGAAGATAGTTTTTCTTTTCTGTTAAAACGGTCTTGTCTATGAATAATTTTACCCCCTCC
The DNA here is from genome assembly GCF_000286455.1 of Selenomonas sp. FOBRC6. GTDB lineage: Bacteria > Bacillota > Negativicutes > Selenomonadales > Selenomonadaceae > Centipeda. The sequence goes on along the minus strand of NZ_ALKG01000057.1, from coordinate 3,601 downwards.
CGCTCTCTATTCTTCACCAACATAAACTCTCTCAAACTTTGTATACGTCGGATCTGTGCTTCGACAACCGCCATGCTGTTACGGGCTGCTGGAATTGTCTCGCTAATCACATCACGCTCATCCATTATCCTTTGCACATAATGCGCAAAGGAATCTTTGATATGAACATCAATTAAACCTCTCAAATCGGAGTATTTATTGTCTATATTGAAGGACATGTTTTCGCTAATAATTCCGTATTTCTGCATTTGATTATTAAGCGTAGCGATAACCTCATTTGCTACCCTCGATGCAAGTTTTTCCCATTCTCCCTCATCAAAGTAATAACGAGCACCATCACAAGTCTTAGTGCCAATCCTGTGCTTGGCAGCAGCCTTATCCAAGACCTTCTTGCCATAGCCCTTGGGTTGTAATGCCTTAGCAAAGATATATATAGGAGTATTCTCTGACGGCTCTAACCCCAACGCTAGATGCTCACTGACGATGCCTTGTTCCTCCAACTTCTTAAATGCCTGCTCCTTGATGTCCTTAGCCGCCCTTCGCCGTGTCAAAAGAACTACGGCAACGGCATAGAGCAAAACCGGTGCAATGACATCCTCTGAATAAACAATTGCGCCAACTAACGCGATGGATAATATGGGAAAGCAGCGTATGAGCATTACGGCTACATACGCAATCCCGCCAACACCAACGAGAGCCCCCATCGCTACTTTCAAAATCAAGTAGATGATACCTATTACAAGAAGTATCCCTATGATGGTCAGAATAGCTGTCCCCATTTGTATTCATCTCTCTTTCAACTACGATTGCCAATCATCGCTTGCAGCTTTATGCATTCCGCCTTATTTAAGGCGTAAAACTCCTCTCGTGTCATGGTAGAGGAGTATATTTCCTCATAAGCAGCATCAACATTGCATATCAAGGGACGATGTGCATAAATCTTACAGTGATTGGTTGAGGAATCAAGCCATTTACACACGCCGTTCGGGAGCGCCATACGTTTCCCCCATATAGTCGCTCCCACCTTCCTACAACAGGCGCCGCACTTCGTGCAGTGAAACATAGTTGGCTCTCTATTGTATTGTTCCTTGCACCTTAGGTTTTTCTTCCTTTGGAGCATCAATGTCATATGCAATTTTTTTCTTTTCAAAAAGTTCCTGAACGGCAGCTTCTTTCAGACACTTCATTTCACGTGGAGTAACTGATTTAACCTGTATCCACTCGCCTTCTTTATTTTGGTAATATAAGGCAATTTCGAGCGAAAAAGTCTCCTTCGTGACGTATGTAACCGTAAACTGACCCCCGCGATACACCCATCCGGTTTCTTTGACAGTTTTCAAGATTTCTGCATCAATCTTCTTTGAGTAAAGCTGCACTAGCTCGTCCAAATTCATCTTAGAAAGTATATCTGCTATCGTATTTAAGATGTTTTTCAGCGCGTTGATCGCATCTTCTACAGGATCTTTTTGCTTTTCGTTATTCAGCGTTGACATAAGATTCATCTCCTTTATACTTCTAAGCCGAGTTCTTCTTCAATTTCCTCTGTAATATCTTCTTCTTTCTGCTGAGCATATACTTTATCACGAATCGCCGGAGGAACTTCGCTCTCAGGAATTTTTCTCGTTGTCGTTTCCTCAATCCATTGTCCATCTTCCTGATAGTAAAGTTTGTGGGCGATTTTGACTAGATAGTCTGCTCCTTCAACAATAAGATCTCCAAAGATACGCGCTCCATACGGAACGAACTCTCTGACTTTCTTCCATGCGGCTTTTAGTTTGGGGATGAAATCACGAAGCCAATTCTTAACATCATCCCATTTCGCAACAAGCAATGCTCCTCCAATGAGAACGCCCAACCCGATTAAAACTGGTATCATACCAGCACGCCCCTTTCAACTTTCTCTCTGCATTTGACTTTTCGCATACTCCTCTGAAACAACCCGTCTCGTTGTAACTCCTTTTCTTGCCTCGTTGTCCTCCTTACTTGCTAATATACCTGCGGTAGCATCTTCAACATAACTTTGATCCACACAGCTCGCTCCGCTGCGTACAGCCTTGAATGCCGCCATCAAGACTGCCGTGGAGATATCGCTCCCAGATAAGCCCTCATATTTTCTTGCCAAAGAGTCAATATCGATATTGTTGGGCATTTCCTCCGGAATATACATCTTCCAGAGCGTACGGCGACACTCTTCATCCGGCAGACTGAACTTAATATGCTTTGCAATTCGCCTCATAAATGCAGGGTCGAAGTTCTCAATGAAATTCGTTGCAAAGATGATGAAGTCTTCATGATCGTTCAGTATCATAAGCAGCACAGAGCGCGTTTGATTGACGCTGACATCAGTCGCGTTGCTCATATTGGTGACACGTCTGCTGAGGATGGCATCTGCCTCATCGAAGAACAGAATGCTGCCCGTTTCTTTTGCAACTTCAAACGCCTTGCGTATATTCTTTGGCGTTTCACCCACATATTTGGATTCTATGTCGGCATAGCTGACCGCCAGAATCTTCCTGCCCAAATATTTTGCAATGGCATGAGCTGCCATCGTCTTTCCCGTTCCGGGCGGACCATACAGATTGATTCCCATACGCTTTGAGTATTTATGTGTTTTACCAAGCCCCCACTGTTCAAATACGATCTTGCTGTTGCGTGCATAGTCGGCAACATCCAAGATATCATCCCTTACGCCTTGCGGCAGGATAATATCCCCCAATTCATACTTTGGCTCTTCAGGAACAAAGTTCACGCTAGGCTGTTCTTTTTTCGGCTTTTCTACCTTGGGCTCATATCTGTTCGGCTGTGATAGCACTTCCTCGGGTATCCGATTACCAATCCCCAAAATCGTTGACCTCCCTTAATCATCTAGTCTATTCGCCGATTTATCACCCATGTATGCGGCTTATTTCCTGTTTTTCTGGGACACTTTCCAGGCTGAGGCCGCCCCGCTGAAACAAATCTTGTTTCTTTTTTACCACAGTGACTGCACATATACTCAATCCGTTTACTAGCCAATTTTATCCCTCTTTCCAAAAGCATGTTTTTTCGAGTAGCGATGAGTACGTTCTCCTCCTATCTGCTCATCTAAACACCCATATATTTTCCACATGGCTGCGAGTTATCAATCTCGCACTCCCACATAGCCTTTTCATGCTCGTCAAAAGTGACAAACAACGCTACATCAATTCCAAGCCCTTCCGCAATATCCAAGAGCATGGATACCGATACATTCTCGTTGTACTTCCCTCGCTCAATACGGCTCAACACGCTGGAACTGATTCCGATCTTCTCCGCCAATACGACTTGGTGCATACCGCGCAGGGTTCGATAATAGGCAATCTTCGCCCCAATTTGTTTGAACACAACTGCTTTTCGGCTATCCATCCTCTCACCGCCTTAGTTCCTTTGTTTATTTTAATTATCTCATTTTTTACGCCGTCTATTTTTTCTAAATAAGGCACCTAATCGCCTATATAAGAAAAATTATTGTGACAAACATCCTGCTATTTTTCCGCCTACGCGTGGGATTTATATTCATAGATATGGTATATCATTACAAAAAAGAACTATTACACGACTTGCTGCCAAATCTCGCAATAAA
>NZ_ALKG01000056.1 GCF_000286455.1 Selenomonas sp. FOBRC6 | reverse complement strand
CCGAATCGCTTGCTGCCGATGGGCTCGATGCTGCCTGTTTCACGAAGCTGTTTTACCTCGCGCTCAATTGTTCTTTTTGCGACACCTAGCCTTTCTGCCATTTCAACCATTGTTATTTTAGGATTAGCTACGACCAGTTCCAGAATTTTATACGCTATACCGACATCCAAACCGACATTATGTCGGTTTGGGGATTTAGGATGAGAGACAAGTGGACTATGGGGAGCCTTAAAATGAACTCGAAGTCCATTTCTTCGTAATTCATAAAACGGAAGGTCTGCCCCCAACTCCTTGCAGGCCTCGCAGAGCTGTGAATGTCTTTTCACAAATGTGTCAGAAGTTCCTGTAGGAGAGCCTCATCTTGCAAAAGCGTGATGGCAAAACATTTCTTTCCGGCATCTTTGAGCGATGCGCCGATGTGATATGCCTCTTGGTGGTCAAGAATAAGGAAACGATCGTGAAAGGCATTGGTGTGATTAATGGTAAGCGTTGGATATTGACTGTTGAAGGTCGCAACATCTGCTGCCGTCAATCTCGTATTGTTGAATGTGTGGATTTCCACGGAAACATTAGCTTGTTTTTTTGCCAGCAGATTGAGCGTTCCTATATCTACATAGCCGTCAATGAGAATGATGTCCTTGGTTGCCTTTTGAATCAAGCTCGCCAATAAGCTGAATGCATCGTAGATTTGCCCGTTGAAGAATATCTTTTGACTGGACTCCGTGTGGGCGTGGATAAAGTCAAAGACTTGCTCGAATTTTTCATCGGTTTCTTTTTGAGAGACGAGTTGCTTTAGCTCCATTCGTTCTATGCGCTCGAAAAGATGGGCATTGCTGGCGATGAAATGTCGCATCTCAACAAAAGCCCGCATAATGCCGATGCTGACCTCTATGGCGACATCACTTCGCAGTACTCCGGACAGCATGGAAATCCCTTGCTCGGTGTAGACGTAGGGGAGATAGCGTCTGCCGCCATGCACAGTGTCACTTGAAATCCCAATTTGGGATTTCAAGATTTCAAACTCATCTTCTGTGAGTTGAAAGCGAAAATCCTCTGGAAAGCGACGGGCGTTGCGGGCTACATTACGGTTCAGTATCCTTGTTTCTACCTGATAAAGCCGCGCCAAATCTGAGTCTAGCATGACTTGAATGCCACGAACGGTGTATACCAAATTCCGTATGTGGCTTGTGTCTATCGGCGCTATGGATGTCTGATCAGGGGCTTTCTCACTCATAAAAGTTCCTTTCCTTTTGGGGTGCCAAATTGGGATCTCAAATTTTGCTGGTGAATAGCAATTAACCAAATTTTCTTGAGGTAGTCTTTAATAATTCCACAGAAATATTCCTGCGGAGAATTGCTGACAACATAGCTATACTCTGTTCGGTAAACGCGTAAGGCAGGATTCGCCGCCCGCCATGTGCGGAACTTGACATCACGATTTGTGATGTCAAGTTTGCCTCCTCCTTGGTTAACTGGAAGCAATATCTTTCGGGAAATCTTTTCTGATTCCGCTTCACAGCCTGATTCAGAACCCGTATCTCCACTTGATAGAGCATAGCAAGATCGCTGGCAAGCATTACCTGTTGATTACGTAGTGTAAATAAATCGACTGATATTTGGAGTGTCTGTGGCCGACGAGATGGACACTGGTTGAATTTCTTTCATGATGCTTTACCTCCTCGATAACTGGTGTGTTGCATCCCTCGGTTTTTTTATGTAGCTGGGCATGAGAAGGAAAAATTAGCTTATCCCTTACACAAGTTGTTAAACGTTATTGGAACTTCCTGCCTGTGTAGTTATTGAAGTGATAAACAGAAACTTGGAATAGGGGGATTGCAAAGTTTGAGCTACTGAAACAAATCAAACAAATCGTCGCCAACAGCCTGCTCTTTATCGATAAGTTCCTGCATATATGCTCTAACGGCTAAAAACTCTGCCCTTATTGGAAAGTCATCACTTTCAAGTAAGTGGATAGTATCTTCGTGTTTCTCTGGATTTCTTAGGATGGCTTCGATATCAATTTCATAATATCTTCCGACGACCTCAGGCTCTCCGAAGTACTCCTTATATTCCCAAGGTACGGCATTCTTGTTTATCAGAGAACCCGATTCGAACTCAGGGGATTTATAATCTGAATCAAGATAAACCCATTCATCCATAAGATATTCATCCTCTTGTGGTAATTCATCAAAGTCCAATGTCGCAGCTATATCTTGGATTCTGATAATTGCATTATAAATAAAGGAGTTTGGTTCATTCTCAATCAATAGGTTTGTTTCACCGCTCTCATAGGACAGCGTAGGATACAATTTCTCAAGAAAGGTCCAATAGCCATTTTCAACATCACACATCTCGAAGAGTGATTGTAGAAATGGAGAGAATATATACTCTTCAATTTTCTCTGGGATCATGTCATACAGCATATTGAACGTCTGATCTGAATAGTGACGGCGATTCTTGTTTTCAAAAAAATACCCAATTGCTTTCAATGTCTTATCCTTTTGCTTTGAAAAGTACAAGGCGCAGAAATACTCTTGGAAAGAACGATGGGTGAAATGATACTTTCCGTTCTCATAAAACATAAGGCACATATTTTCAACGAGGTCATCTCTGAAATCCGACGGCGTGACGTTATGCAGTTCTTTTGTACGTTCGTGCAGACTGTTAAAATAGTGATCAAACAGAAGATCCGTGAACTCAAACTTCTCATCACGATAGCTTCGTGCACAGAACTCAGCAAAAAAGTCTGCGAATCGATCTGCGGTCAATCCAGTTTTTAATACTCGTTTGTATGCTCCTTTGCTTGCATCGTGTTTTTGGGATAATGTGATGTATGCCTCCCTGTAAAAAATATGCATTTTTGATGGAATTTCTGCAAATTGCTCATACGTCATAAGCATGATGGTGAGAAGGAGTGGATTTTCGGTGAACTCCATATGTGTACGAAATAGGGTGTTATCTAATTCATTTCGGAAATTCGCCTTGATTGCCGGCTCGTCCGGTCTAAAATCCAACTTGTCAATCAGTGAAAGTGCCTGTTCTTTAGTAAATGGGCAGAGATTGAGTACGGTAAATCTATGAAGGGATATAAATGCTCCGGCTGGGCGAGAGGATATGACGAACATGTTATCGGTGTACTTGTCGGCAAAAAATTCAAGGTCATGTTCGAACTTCTTCCTACAGTCTGATTTTATTTCATCTAAGCCATCAAACAGTAGCAAGCACGATCCATGTGAGAGTAGTTTTGAGAGGTCGTTTAGTTTTTTAGATCCACCGAGACCCTCAAATTTTTCAAAAATGTAATCCAATAAGCTGTCATAGGAATCACTGTAGTCCTTCAAAGGAATAAAGATAGGAATTTTCCCAAACTCATCAAAATGCTCTATGGAATCCAAAAGAAGGTGACGCATCATCATCGATTTTCCGAGACCGCCCGTACCGGAAATCAAGATGAAATTTGAACACTCGTGCAGTAACTGTGCTGTGCTGTTTTCTATAATTTTCCTGCGGTAACTGTTCTTTTTAATATAGATTCTTTGCTCGATGTTGTTGCAGATGTAAAAATTATAAAACTCCACGGGCGCATCGTTATAAAGAAGAGTTTTCAATTTATTGTATTTTTCACGAGTATTTTTAAGGTATGCGCGATATTCGTCTTTGGGAGAACGCATACTACGTCGGCTCGCCCAGTCTAGATCAAAATCGCTAGACCTCTTATCGACCAGAACCTTACGTGGTCTGATGGAATCTTTATGCTCGCCTGATACAGGTTCGTCGACCTGAATTATATGGACAGAAACACTATTGCCCCAGTTCTTTCCAACCTCTGAATTAAACTTGCGCTTTGCTCTCTTTACAGTAGGTCGATCATGCCATGAATCAATAGTAGCTGCACCAACGGTGTTATCTGCTCGGTTCGATAAAATGAAATGCCAAATACCAAGAAGGAATGGCTGCAGTTCGATGTTCTGCGCCGTGAGCAGATGCTTTTTATCCATTGGATGACCGTTTTGGTCAATGTAGAATATTTCATCTGTGATACTGGAGTCTCGGCTGATCGTATCGAGAATGGCACGAACGAGCCACCTCCCCATGTTTTTCTCATCGATGAAAGACAATGAAAATTGGCACATGCGCTGAAGAGGGGAGAAAAAAGTCTCTTTTATCTCACGGTCAAACGTGTGGATGAGCTCCTCTTTATCGAATGGAAGATATTCATTGGCAGAGAGTCTGCACGCTTTATATGAAGAAGTATGGGTTCGGATCGAACGTCCCGCAGGAGAAATATAGTCGGGGAAAGCCACACGGATGAGCCCTTCAAGAACCTCGCTGTCATTCAGACCGTCCTTTTCGCCAACCGCATTTTTCCTAGCGGCAGTTCTCTGTTTTCTTGCCTGAAGAAGCAGGGTGAAGAAGGTGCCGCCGCATAATACGTATTCTTTGTTTTCCAGCATAAAAATACCTCATTTGCAAGTATTGACACTATTAACGCAGTTGACGCTATTGACTGCTGTTTACTATTTACAGCAACACTATTGCATATAGGATGAGCCTCAGAGATTGAATCTCTGGGGCTTTATTTTTTGACGATTGTGCATGTATCAATTATATCACGGCTTTTCTGATTTTATAAGGAAAAATTCTAATCAAAAAGCGGTGACCAAATCGGATGTATGTGTCCGCTTCTATGTAGAGAAAGATTTTTAAGGAGGTGGTAGAAAGAGTCAAATTCGGTTTCCCTAGGTAAGTCAATCTGTTGTCCAAGATGGCCATAGGACGGCGGGATGCGAATAGGGATGCTGACAGGTAACGAGCTTGTCAGTATCTCTATGCTCCCACCGTGCTTCTTTATGCCCATTTTCGGATAGAAGCCCGTGCGTAGTTTTGCATCCCGCCGTTCGGCAAGAACGAAAGGAACGCAAAACTATGAAAATCCAGCTCAACGGTATCATCAAAGACTACTCCGCGCAGGAGGTCAAGGCACTCCAACAGCAGGGACATCGTTTTCAGCTCAGTAAGAAGCTGGGCGTGTATGTCCCCGTCCCGATTCAGATTCACGAAAACGGAAGAATCCGGGATACGGGCATGGATGAACTTGTTCGGCGAAAGGCTGCCGGAGAAAAGTTCCTCAAGGCGTCGGAGCGGGCAATTTATGCACCTGTCGATGCCGAGCAATACTCTGCTGTCATGCGACCGATCTGGCGGGAGGACAAGCGGGAAAAGCGTGGGCAGCACTGTATCTATGAAGGAAAACCCTGCTGCGCTAACCGCAGCTGTGATGGATGCTCACATCCCGTGTATCGGACAATCTCCTTGGAGCGTGCGGTGGAACTCAACGATCCCGCGCTTCCCGTTCACGAGGATGTCACCGAGACCGTCAGTTGCAGAGAGCGCAATCACAAATTGTACGAGGCTCTCGGTGAACTCGATCCCATCGACCATGAAATTCTTATCCGCAGGGCGGCGGGAGAGTCGGAGCGTGCCATTGCCGCCGCTGTCGGTTTCAAATCTAAGGAAAGCATCCGTAAGCGTATGAAGAAATTTATGCCCGGACTGCAAGAGCGGCTCGAAGATATTTTGTAAAATCCGGTGACCAGAATGCGGATATACGTCCTCTTCTTTATAGGAAGGTGAAAATACCCGCAGTTAATCGAAAGGAAGTGATACCTATGCGGGAACAGAATGAGGTCACAGCAGAGCTTGTGGCGACCTTGCGCCGGCTCGTCGATGTCCTTGAGGAAATCGTACAGAGTTCTCAAGGCGAGGAGCAACCGAAGGTCTCGGAATCGGAGGAAGCTGCGCCGACACTTGAGGAGGTACGCATGGTGCTTGCGCGGTTTTCCGTCGAAGGGCACAGTGCCGCAGTCAAGTCTCTGATTGCAAAGTTCGGTGCGTCAAAACTCAGCGAGCTTGCGCCGGAGCATTATGCGGCACTCCTGAAGGAGGCTGAGAAGATTGGCACGTAAACACGCCGTCCTCTC
>NZ_ALKG01000055.1 GCF_000286455.1 Selenomonas sp. FOBRC6 | reverse complement strand
ACCAATACCGTGGAAATTTTACGAGTATTTACACAGCGAAGGATGTGGCCAATGCGATAAGAGCAAAGAAATCCTTTATTTTCTAAGAAACGGCTACCATCTGTCGGTTGTTTTGTGTTATATTGTTCATAACATAAGCCACCGTTAGTAGAGTATGATTGCAGCATTTCTATTGTACCAATCGGGAAGAGCTTATGCTACCTTTTGCTAGACGTATTGATTTTATTGGAAAAATGCCCTGTTTAGTGGTGCAAAGTTTGAGCAAAAAATTCTTTGATCAATCAACTTTTTACGGGGGGACTACTATTCTTGGAACCACATACGCTATTTGCGACGGTCTCAATTATTTCATTGAAATTGTAGGAGAACTTTATGGATCAACAAATCATTCCAATTCTTACCAGCGCATTTGGTGGTAGTTGCTTGGGGGCTCTAATCACGGGAATTGTGAATTGGAGACTAAGTAATAAGAGTTATAAGGACGACTACTATAAGAAAGTCCTTGATAAGCGAATTGAGGCATATGAGAAAGTTGAATATTTCATCGACCATATCTTTGGGATAACACCATTTATCATACCGGATTATTACATGGCTACCACGGGCTGTGAGCGATTATATCACACGTGCTTTACGAATTTAGAAACATTTGATAAAGCACTCGATGAATTTAGTAACTTAAGTGAGTATCTTCGATGGACAAGTAAAGAAGTAAAAGATACGTTAGGGAAGATAAATAAAAAAACTTCAGATCTTGATATTTTAATTCATCATCCTGACAAAGAAAAAGTTATGAAAAATGTCTTCAAAGATTTTTTCCTAAAGTATACTGCAGAGGATGAGGCTTATTTATGCGTTGTTGTAGGTTGTAAAAACTACACTGTTATCGAGTCTTTGATAGATGAGTTACGTAAAATTATTTATAGAGATTATATCAATATGTATGACGTGAAGGCTTTTTTAAAGAAAGCAACAGAATACTAATCTTCTCTAAAAACACGTGCAGTAGGGTGAGAGATCGCCTACTATATGATGTTCATTATCATATGGGGGGATCTCATAAATTGCATGAACCTCTAGGGAAACACTGATAAATTCTTATGTTGCGCAACTCTGCCTCGAAAGATTACAATAGGGAAAGACAATAAACGATGAGGGAGAGACAAAAATGGTGCAGCCAACATTTACAGACATGGAATACGCAAACCGTAACAGAACAACAAAGCGTGAAGCCTTTCCGGATGCCATGGAATCCATCATCCCTTGGAAAGAATGGATGGAACTCATTGCGCCGTTCTACGTCCAGAAAGAGAGTGGCAGGAAGTTAAGGAAGCACTGATAAATTCAGCCACGCCATCTTGACGTATCTTTTTTGCCCGCACTGTGCCCTAGAATCCTCCACATAGCCCTTGCAGCGTTAGGTTTGTCTCCTTGTTCGGACGAAAAAATCTACGCCAATCTGACGGACTTCATTTTATCAGCGATTCCTTAATCA
>NZ_ALKG01000054.1 GCF_000286455.1 Selenomonas sp. FOBRC6 | reverse complement strand
CCGGCGTCTTTGCGTTGACCGGAACCTCCTCATCCACGGCATCCTTCCACTCGGCAGGAACATTCACGCGGTGGAGCGACTCGATGCCGTGATCGATCGCACCGTTGTTCATATTGACGACCTTCTCGCCCTTGCTGCCGTAGGATGTGACAACCGCGTCCTTGAGATACTTGACCGCGTCGTCGATGGGGATGATGTTCGCGAGCTTGAAGAACGCCGACTGCATAACCATGTTGAAACGTCCGCCGAGACCGAGCTCGCGCGCGATGTGAACCGCATCCACCGTGTAGAACTGAATATCGTTGGAGGCGATGTAGCGGCGCATCGATGCAGGCAGATGCGTGTTCAGCTCCTCATCCGACCAGAACGTATTGAGGAGGAACGTGCCGCCCTTCTTGAGACCTGCGAGGAGGTCGTACTGACGGACATAGGACTGCTGCGAGCAGGAGATGAAGTCCGCTTTGTTGATGAGGTACGGGCTGATGATGGGCGATTTGCCGAAGCGCAGGTGGCTCATCGTAATGCCGCCCGACTTCTTCGAGTCGTATGCAAAGTATGCCTGCGCATACATATCCGTCTTGTCGCCGATGATCTTGATCGCGCTCTTGTTCGCGCCGACCGTGCCGTCCGAACCGAGACCCCAGAACTTGCACGCCGTCGTCCCCTCTTTCGTGAGGTTGACATCGCCGTGGATCGGTGTGAGACTGCGGTGCGTGACATCGTCAACGATGCCGAGCGTAAAGCCGTGCATCGGCTCGTCCTTTTTCAGCTCCTCGTAGACCGCAAAGACCTGATCCGGTGTCGTATCCTTGCCGCCGAGACCATAGCGCCCGCCGACAATGACGGGATTCATCCCCGAGCTGTAGTACGCCGCCTTGACATCGAGGTAAAGCGGCTCGCCGAGCGATCCCGGCTCCTTCGTACGGTCGAGAACAGCGACCTTCTGCACCGTCTTCGGGAGATACTTGAAGAAGTGCTCGACCGAGAACGGACGATAGAGGTGAACAGAGAGCAGCCCGACCTTCTCGCCCTGTGCGTTGAGGTATTCGGCAACCTCCTCCGCCGTCTGGCAAACCGAGCCCATTGCGATGATGACGCGATCCGCATCGGGTGCGCCGTAGTAGTCGAAGAGATGGTGCTCACGACCCGTGATCTTCGCCATCTGCGCCATCGCCTCTTCAACGAGTTCCGGAATGGCATCGTAGTAACGATTGACCGCTTCGCGACCCTGGAAGTAAATGTCTGGGTTCTGTGCCGTACCGCGTACTGCCGGATGGTCCGGGTTGAGTGCACGGCGGCGGAACTCATTGACCGCATCCCAGTCGAGAATCTTCGCGAGATCGGCATAGTCCACGACCTCGATCTTCTGAATCTCATGCGAGGTGCGGAAGCCATCAAAGAAGTTGATGAACGGAACGCGCCCCTTGATCGCGACGAGATGCGCGACAGCGGCGAGATCCATGACCTCCTGCACGCTCGACTCCGCGAGCATCGCAACACCCGTCTGACGTGCCGCCATGACATCCTGATGATCGCCGAAGATGTTCAGCGAGGACGCCGCAATCGCGCGCGCACTGACATGGAAGACGCCCGGCAGAAGTTCGCCGGCAATCTTATACATATTCGGAATCATGAGCAGGAGACCCTGCGACGCCGTGTAGGTCGTTGTCAGCGCACCAGCCTGGAGTGAGCCGTGCACTGCGCCCGCAGCACCTGCCTCGGACTGCATCTCGATGAGGCGTACCTTCTGACCGAAGATATTCTTCATCCCCTTTGCAGCAAGGCTGTCAACGTGCTCCGCCATCGGTGACGACGGCGTGATCGGATAGATCGCCGCCACATCCGTAAAGGCGTAGGAAATATAGCCGGCAGCTGTATTTCCGTCCATCGTCTTCATTTTTTTAGCCATGTTACTGCTCCCCTCTTATGGGAAATGCCTGTGCACTTCCTATAGTCTAAAATATAATCACACTGAGCAAAGAATTTTTCCCTCTTTATTCTTTTTGATAAAAAGAATCAAAAAGAATATCTATGGAGGAATAGGGATTCTATACTTTCCATTTATTATACAACGGAAAATCGGGGTTGTAAACAAGATAGACTTTCTCAGCTCTTGAAAACACCGACTTTTCTCATCGTTTTTTATTATGAAAATATCTAATCACTCTATCAAAAAACGAGCCGCCTTAGCAGCTCGTTCGTCCAAGGAGTGGATGTGTAGTCGGTCGGAGGTCGCGCACGCGGATCAGATCGAGTGCCTCCGCGAGGTCGATGTCACGGCGGTTCGTCCCCTCCTCGTACACATAGACGGGATGCTCAACGCCGATCTCACTCGCCGGCATGTATACATATTCATCGGTATTCCGATCACCGAAGATAATCCCGCGCAAGAGCTGTGCCTCACGTATCAAAACATATCCCTCCGCCAGAGCATATAGACGACCGCAGACGAAACGCAGACCGCGATGATGACCACGCGGATAAAGCCGAGCGGATCGCCCTCATACGGCACGGGCACGTTCATGCCGAAAAAACTCGATATCACTGTCGGAATCGCAAGGATGATCGTAATCGCCGTCAGGAATTTCATCACGAGGTTCAGATTGTTCGATACGATCGATGAGAACGTATCCGCGAGCCGTGCGAGAATCTTACTATACATCTCGACCATCTCGCGCGCCTGCTTGTTCTCGATGATGACATCCTCGAGGAGATCCTCGTCCTCCTCGTACATCTTGAAGACGTGGTGCACCGACGTATTCGTGCGCAGACGCATAAGGCGATCCAACACCGCACCGTTCGAGCGCAGCGCCGCGTTGAAGTACGTCAGACCCTTCTGCAGCTGCAAGAGGCGCAGAATCTCACTGTTCTTCATATCGTGGCGCAGACGATCCTCGATCTCCTCGGACAGCTTGCTGATCTGGCGCAGATAGCGCAGATAGAAGACATCCGATTTGTAGAGGATCTGGAAAAGGAACCGCGTCCGCTTGTATGTGCGGAAGAGCTTCGCCGTACGCTCGTTGAACTCTGCCATTACGGGCGTTTCCTCGAGGCAGACGGTAATGAGGTACTCGTCCGTGAGGATGATCGCAAGCGGCAGCGTGTCGTAGCTGTCCTCTCCGCGATAGACGGGTACGTTCGTCAGGATCATGACCGAGTCGTCCTCGACATCCGTATGTGACCGCTCCTCGTCGTCGAGTGCCGACCGCAGGAAGTCGGGATCGACCTCCGTCAGCGTACTGACGACCTTCAGCTCGTATGGCGTCGGGTTGACAATGTTGATCCATGCGCCCTTTGTGAGTGTCTTGAGAGAGAGCTCCTGCAGGGGGCCGGACTCCATGGATTTATAGATTTGCAGCAAGGGATGGCGCTCCTTTCCGACCGCCCTCCCCTGTCAGCACAGAATGCCGAAACGAAGAGAGGACGGGATACATATGTGGGGTTCCGGCTGCAAAGGTGTATCGTCCATGCTCTTCACTTCCTTTCATAACGTTCAAAATGACCGAATGAATTGTAACGCAAAATGCGCCGCTTGTCCAGAGCGGCGCAGAAAATGTTATACATTGAAGCGGAAATTCACCACATCTCCATCACGCATGACGTACTCCTTGCCCTCGAGGCGCACAAGCCCCTTGTCGCGCGCCGCCGCCACACTGCCGAGCGTGACGAGGTCGTCGTAGTTCACGATTTCCGCGCGAATGAAGCCGCGCTCGAAATCCGTGTGAATCTTGCCCGCAGCCTTCGGTGCCGTCGTCCCGCGCGTAATCGTCCACGCGCGGCACTCATCTTCCCCTGCCGTGAGGAAGGTTTGAAGCCCAAGCAGGGCAAACGCACCGTGGATGAGACGGTCAAGCCCGCTCTCGGAGAGCCCCAGATCCTCAAGGAATACAGCAGCCTCCTCCGCATCCAGCTCCGCAATCTCCTCCTCGAGCCGCGCCGAGACCGTCACAACCTCAGCGCCCGTGCGCGCAGCATAACCCTTGACCGTCTGCACGTGCGGATTCTTCGCGTCTGCCGTCGCAGCCTCGTCCTCGCCGACGTTCGCAATGTAGAGAATCGGCTTGCGTGTGAGGAGGTTCAGATCACGCAGCATCGCCTGCTCCTCGTCCGACAGCTCCACCTCGCGCGCGGGCTTCCCCTCGTCGAGCGCCGTTTTCAGACGTTCAAGCGCGGCGTGTTCTGCCTTTGCCTCCTTGCTGCCGGATTTCAGCAGCTTCATCACCTTTACCATCCGCTTTTCCACGGCTTCGAGATCGGCAAGGCACAGCTCCGTCTCAATGATGTCGATGTCGCGCAGCGGATCAACTGCGCCCTCCACGTGGGTGATGTCCGAGCTCTCGAAGCAGCGGACGACGTGCGCCACGGCATCCACCTGACGGATGTGCTCGAGGAACTTGTTGCCCAGCCCCTCGCCCTTTGATGCGCCCTTCACAAGCCCTGCAATATCCACGAAGCGCACGCTCGCAGGTGTCGTCTTCTTGGAGTGATAGAGATCGGTCAGCACGTTCAGCCGTGTGTCCGGCACTGCCACCACGCCGACATTCGGCTCAATCGTGCAGAACGGATAGTTCGCCGCCTCTGCACCCGCCTTTGTAATCGCATTGAAGAGCGTACTCTTACCCACATTCGGCAGCCCCACAATTCCAACCTCAAGATTGCTCACGATGATTCCCTCTTTCACAGACCGACGTCATGTTATATTCTTTCAATAAAATAAATATACTCGTTATGTTATAGCAAAAAAACAGGGGAAGGTCAATCATCACACACCGCTCACAGAAGGAGAAGTATACATCTTTTCTTATGAGCATACCTGCAAATGTCACAATTGCTACTTCCCTTTTTGAAATCTTGTGTTATAATTTGAGACAATAGGGGGGATTCCCCTTCACAGTCAATTAGCTTCATCCATATAGGAGGTTATTATGGCAATTACAAAAGATATGAGCATCGTCGAGATCGTTCAGACGTACCCTGACACCGTCGAGGTTCTGATGAACGCGGGCATGGGCTGCCTCGGCTGCGCGGCTTCGCATTTTGAGAACATCGAGCAGGGTGCAATGGCACACGGCATCGACATCGACGCTCTGATCGAGGCACTCAACGCGACGATCGGCGAGAAATCTGCTGCAGCGCAGTAAGCATACCGGAAGAAGACCCCCATTCGTGGATATTTCCACGAGTGGGGGTCTTTTGCGTCATCTATGCCGCTTCACGGTAAATCGTGCAAGCGCGATTGCCTCCTTTGGCTGGATGCGCGCCTTCTCACGCGCAATGGCGATTTGCTCCTCTGCCGTATCAATGCCCGCGAGGTCGGGCAGGAGCAGCCCGCGACGATTGTCCGTCAGGCTCTTGACAATCACACCGTAGGTCTTTGGATCAAGCTGTGCCACCGACGCAATCGGCTCGGGTACACTCAATACATCCACGGAGTAAACGAGACGGTTCAGCTCCCCTTCCTCAATCGGTTCAAAACGGCCGTCATGCGCGGCGGCAGACACGGCATTGTAGAAAATCTCCTCGGCAAGGCTCTGCTGCGCAGGCACAAACGTTCCGATGCAACCGCGCAGTTTGCCGTATTTCTTGATGGATACAAACGCACCCGCACGGCTCTCCGTCAGTTCCTGCGGCAGTTCTGTGGGAAGCGGCAGATAGGAATGTGTCCGCACAAAATGCTCGACACTCATGCGTGCAAGCCGCACATAATCATCCTCCGCCGCACGCAGCTCTGCCATCGCCACATCCTCGGCACGCATGAGCTGCGCCGCGTAGTCACGCCCCTCGTCCCGCCCCGTCACAGTGAACGAGGCGACGGCATAGCCCACGCCGAACGGCCCCTCGTAGCTGTGCAGACTGCTCGTAATCGCCGCGCGGCCAAGCGCGCCCGCGAGTACCCACAGCCCATTCAGCCCACAGTGCCCTGCCACCTCGGCAAAGCTGCCAGGAATCTGCAAAAGTGAGAGGAAGTCCCCCGTCTTCATAAACGCCGTACAGAGTTCATCGAACTCTACGCCCTCGCGCACAATGCCATACGGCCCGTCCTCCTTGAGCCGATGCGAGAGGTCTCCGCTCGCAATGCAGATTGTCCGTCGTCCCAGCTGCTGCGACGCCGCAGCAATCGCCTGTCCGAGCATGGCGTGTGTATGCGCAGGCAGCCCCGAAATGCCGATGCGGACGAATTTGGTCGGCGCATCGCCGAGGTATGTACTCAGAAAGAAAAGTGGTATCATCGTCCCGTGATCGAGTGCCGCATCCTTTTCCCCGAGCGTGCCCGCAGGAACATCGCGCTCTCCTGCCGCCTGAGAGAGTGCGCGGACAAAGTCAACATCGTATTCGACTCCGACTGATACCTCGGGATGTCCGAATGCGGCAAAATTCCCCTCTGCTGCCGCCCCCGGCGAGATGTGGAAGAAATCATCGTACGCCGTCGCATGCGGGCTGATGATGACGACGGTATCAGGGCGCAGCTCCGCAGCCGCACGCATCGCCTCATGATATGCGCGGACAGTCACAGCGATCTCCTGCTCGCGTCCCGCACCAATGGCGGGAATGATGAGCGGCGGGTGCGGCACGGCATAGGCGGCAAGAATCGACATGATCTTCACGCTCCTCGATAGAAAAAAAGCCGACTGCAAAACAGTCGGATGATCTATATGCACTAACGTCCAGATTGGTGCAGAAAAATTCCAAGATGGTGCGGATGAAGGGGATCGAACCCATACGCCTTGCGGCACTGGATCCTAAGTCCAGCGCGTCTGCCAGTTCCGCCACATCCGCCTGTGAGAAAACTCAGCTAACGTATTCTATCACGACGGCGCGGGGCTGTCAATCCGTGCATACGCCCACGAGAGCACCGTCTCCCGCATCCCCTTCACATCCAGAATCCCGTATGCGAATCCACGCCGCACAAGCTCCGTCGGCAGAAACTCATCGTACTTGTCAAAGATCGGCACTTCATCGGGATAGAGCAGCTCCATCGGATCGAATTCCTGCGCTGCTTCCTCCGCGAGCACAGCAAAGAACTCCGCAGGTGACGCCTTCATCGTGAACTGCATGAAGTACGGGCGCATGGACTCGAAGCCGCGTAGGCCGATCCGCGTGCCGCAGCGAATGCGCAGAAAGCGCTCGAGGGCGAGGAAGGCATAGCTGCCGAGCCACGGCAGGAGCGCGTACATCTCCCCGCCGAGCGGGATGAGCACATCCTCCGCCGTGCGCGAGTGGCGTGCCGTGCTGCGTGCCTGTGTAAGCCGCGTCAGAGCATTTTTCATCAGATATGGCGGCAGCAGTTCCTCTCGGAGCACCTGACGCATCCGCCGCAGGATATGCGTATGGATGTCTCCGGGGCACTCACCGAAATAGGCGGGCACATTCCCCTTCACCA
The DNA here is from genome assembly GCF_000286455.1 of Selenomonas sp. FOBRC6. Lineage (GTDB taxonomy): Bacteria > Bacillota > Negativicutes > Selenomonadales > Selenomonadaceae > Centipeda. The sequence continues at coordinate 15,763 of NZ_ALKG01000054.1, read as the reverse complement.
TCTCGCAGTAGACGAGATGGCGCTTGCGGTCGACCTCGAGCACGCGCCAGACATGCCCCGCAATCGCAATTTTCTCCCCAACGGGCGGCGGCGTGACAATCGTGCCGATCTCCTGCGACTCACTCCGCACGGTGTACTCCTCGTTCTCCTGAAAGACGCCGTAGAAGCGAAAGGACTGCACGACGCGCTCCCCCGCAAGTCCGACAATCAGCCCGCCGCGCTCCGTCATCTGCAGATGCTCCTGCTGAACGAGATGCTGCAGAAGTGTACGGTAGTCCTCCTGCGTAATGCGGTGAAAGACGTGCAGCGACAGCACGCGATCCGCGAGCGCACGCGGCGCAAGTTCCCCGCAGGATGCGGCGACGCTCATCGTCTGATGATAGAGCAGACTGAACGGCAGACGGTCGAGGCGCGGCGGCTCGACCCAACGCTCCTCGAGATAGAGCTGGATGAGGGCGATCCCCTGCAGCAGCTTCCACGGGATTGTTGCGGGCAGAAGTGCGCGCGCCTCGGGCGCATCCTCGCGCACGACGAAGTGCATTTCCTGCGGCTGTCCGCGCCGCCCCGTCCGCCCCATGCGCTGAAGAAACGACGACACCGTCCACGGCGCGTCGATCTGAAAGGCGCGCTCGAGCCGCCCGATGTCGATGCCGAGCTCCAGCGTCGCCGTCGTACATGTTGTAAAGAGACTGTCCTCATCCTTCATTCGCGCCTCCGCCGTCTCACGGAATGCGGCGGAGAGATTCCCATGATGAATGAGGAAACGATCCGGCTCATGCTGTTTCTCACAATAGGCGCGCAGCGTCGTCGTCACCGCCTCGCACTCCTCGCGCGAGTTGACAAAGACGAGACATTTCTTCCCGCGCGTATGGGCAAAGATATATCCAAGCCCGGGATCGGCATGCTCCGGCGGCGTATCGGTCGGTGCATCCAGCACGGGCTGCACGCTGATGTCATCGCGCCCGTCCCCTGCCTGTGTGTCTCGCACGTAGAAATGCTCGAGGGAGAGCCGCCACTTGCTCCCCTTTGCCTCGATCTGCGGCACAAACGTCTGCCGCCCCGTACCCGCCGCGAGGAAATCCCCCACACGCTTGGCATCGCCGATCGTCGCCGAGAGACCGATGCGGCGTGGCGTGACGCCTGCGATGCGCGAGAGCCGCTCGATCAGACAGAGCGTCTGCCCGCCACGATCGCCGCGCAGGAGGGAGTGCACCTCGTCGATCACAACGAAGCGCAGGTCACCGAAGAGCTTCGGTATCGCCGCATGACGATGCAGAAGCAGCGCCTCGAGCGATTCCGGCGTGATCTGCAGGATGCCCGACGGACGCTTCATCAGCCGCGCCTTATGCGTCTGCCCCACATCACCATGCCAATGCCAGACGGGAATATCCGCCCGCCGGCAGAGCTCCGTCAGCCGCTCGAACTGATCGTTGATGAGCGCTTTGAGCGGTCCGATGTAGATACAGCCGACGGAGGTCGGTGGCTCCTCGTGAAAGAGCGTAATGATCGGAAAAAATGCCGCCTCCGTCTTGCCGGAGGCGGTGGATGCCGTCAGGAGGACATGGTCGTCCGTGTGAAAGATCGCCTCTGCCGCCGCAATCTGGATGCCGCGCAGATTCTGCCACTCCTGCTCATAGATATAGTCCCGCACAAAGGGCGCATAGCGCTCAAATACGCTCATAGTTCGAACTCCGCAAACTGCGCGCTGATCTCCGCCCCCTCCACCTCGTTCGCAGCGTAGGCAAAATCGTCCGAACCGAGGAGATCGGCAAGTTTCAGCGCAGGATTCTGATAGATGATGTCGAGCACCTGAATGCAGTCACGGATGACCTCGCGCGGCGTGATATGCGTATCTGCGCCGATTCGCCCGAACTCGATGCGGATGAAGTCCGCGAGATCGTCCTGCGTGACAATCTGCTCGTATTCGTACAGCCCCGCATGAATGGCGGCAAGCTTTTCGATGAGCACGAGCATCTCCTCATGCGTGAGCGGCGAGAGGCGTATCACGGGCGAGAGCAGGTCGCGGTGCTCCCCCGCAAAGCGCCCCTCCGCAAGGCGCGAGCGTAGGGCCTCGTAGCTGTAGACGCCGCGCCGCGTATCCTCCATGCACGCGGGCGTGCCGCAGAGGATCATGCCGAGGTACTGCGCGCGCCCCTGCATCGCATCGTTATACATAGTGAGGATCTTCTCGTAGTTGTACTGCCGTGTGACGGCATGCGGAATCTTGTAAATGTTCACCAGCTCGTCGATGAGGATGAGCATCCCCGCATAGCCCGCCTGCCGCAGGAACGCTGCAAAGAGTTTCAGATACTCATACCAGTCGTCGTCCGTGATGATGATGTTCACGCCGAGCTCGTGCCGCGCCTCGGTCTTTGTCGTATACTCCCCGCGAAACCAGCGTGCGACGCGCGCACGCATATCATCGTCGCCGTCCCGATAGGCGTGATAGTAGAGCGTAAGCAGGCGCGTGAAGTCAAAGCCGTGCACGAGATCATTGAGCCCGTATATGATGGAGGCAATCCGCCGATCCACCGCCGACGAGAACTGCGGATCATCCACCGCGCGTTTATCTTCCGTCATAACCTCCTGCTGCACGCGGCTGATCCAGCGGTCGAGGATGAGCGTGAGCGCACCGCCCTCGGGCGTCGTCTTGGTCGCCATGTTGCGGATGAGCTCGCGGTACGTTGCAAGCCCCTGCCCGCGCGTCCCCTGCAGGCGGCGCTCCGGCGAGAGGTCGGCGTCCACAACGACGAAATTCTTCGCCATCACATAGCTGCGGATCGTCTGCAGCAGGAAACTCTTCCCGCTGCCGTAGCGCCCGACGATAAAGCGAAACGATGCCCCGCCGCCCTCGATCATCTCCACATCGGAGAGCAGCGCCTCAATCTCGCTGCGCCGTCCGACCGTGATATACGGGAGACCGATGCGCGGCACGACGCCGCCCTTGAGCGCATTAATGAGCGTCTGCGCAATGCGGCGCGGGATTTTCTTCGACTCATTCGCTGCCATGCAGGTACCTCGCTGTCAATTCATCCAGATAGTCAGGGACAACGGTGGGCGGATCGCCCTCGATCACCGTGTCCGCAAAGTCCTCATACAGTTTTTCGTTCAGCCCGTCGACTAGTACGGAGAGCATCAGCCCCTCCGCACGCACCCATGCGAGATCACCATCCGTCAGGAGAGCACGCAGGAGACGCAGCTCGGATGCAGTCAGCTCTGCCGCCCCCTCCGCTGCGGACAACATCTCGGGCTGTGCAGCAACCTCCGTCGCAGGAGGAAAAATCTCCGGAAGCGCAGCGGCCTTCCCCTGTGACGGAGAAAGCAAAGGCATGGACAGCTCTTCTTCCTCCACAACGAGACGCTCTTGCGTTACATCCGCATCCGCACGAATGCGCGCCAGCTGCGAAAAGTCCAGATGCACACGCCGCGCCTCCGCCGCCCGCTGCTCCGCAACAAAGGCGTCAATCTCCTCACGGATGATCTTTGCCTGCCACTGCTTCAGCTTGGGCGGCTGAATCTCAGCGATTCCATAGTGCGCACGCAGAGCGGCATCCAGCCCGCGCAGAAGCGCACCCAGGCGCTGCGCCGCACCATCCGCACGCTCGTAGGAGTGCAGCGTCCAATAGCCCATCACGCACTCATAGCGACGCAGCGGATGCATCTGATAGACGCGATCCTGCTCCGTACCAGACGGCTGAAATACGGCGGATGCAAAGAGTCGCACGGGAATCGTCTGCGGCACGGCAATCAGGTCGGCAAATGCACTGACCTGCCGATACTTCCCGTAGTATTCTGCCACGCGATCCAATACGCGGAGCACGAGTACATTCACATCATCTGTATGGGCGCGATAGAGCTTCGAACGCTCGAGACGATAGGACGAGAGCACGCAGACAGCAGCCACAACCTCCTCTGCGGCGTGCTCCGCGCGATCCAGAATCGTCGAGATCGCATCGTCCATCCGACGGCGCGCCTCCCCCTCCTCGCTCTCCACAAGAAGCGCGGGACTCAGCCCATAGTAGACGATGAACTCTCTCTCCCACTCCGCTATATAGCGGCCCATCTGTGGATCGAGCGCGCAATATGCCGCGCAGAAATCATGCAATTTCTCATAGGCATCCTGCGCATCCACGCAGCTGATGAGATGCAGCAGCTCGTAGACGTAGAGCGAGGCGTAGGACATTCCCCGCCTTTCGATCTGCCCGCGCCGCACCGCCGTCCGCCACGTAAAGTAGCCGCGCAGCTCCGCATCCGAGAGCGAGTCATAGGTCGGAAAGTACTGGTTAACGACGCCGTGATAGACATAGTCGTCCTCATACTCCGCCATCAGGCGCGCCTGCTTTAGAAACAGCTCCGCGCGCGACTGCCAGTAATCGCAAGAGGTCGTCACCAGAGAACGCATCGCGCCTATCAGCTTCGGTACGGGCTGCGGTCGCTGTCCTTCGGGCGGAGGCGGGATGCGTTCATCGCGGTAGATCATTCTGAGTGCACGCTGCACCGAGCCCAACTTGCCCTTTCCAGCCATCACACACCCCCGTCCGTCTGTTCGATTTACTCCCCCTATTTTACTACGAATCCCAAAAATAGCAAGAAAATATGCCTCCCGCCGGGCAGCAGGAGGCATATTTTCGATAGAGAGAAAGAAATGTAGGGAATGTATGTGAATTCCGCGGAAGGGAAGGCCGCAGAATACGCACCGAAAGTCAGAGAGTATGAAAGCATATCTGCATTCTTAATATCTCTTGCTTTCATGGATAATATAACGAAATGGCTTTAGAGCGTCTTGTGAAGGACGTTAGAACTTTGTTAGCTTAGGAGTAGACTATCATTAGCGAGCTCGCTGCCCGCCGCCTGCTCGAACATGGAGAGGAGATCGCGCGTCGTCAGCCCCTGCTTTTTCTCCTGCGGCACATCGAAGAGGATGCGCCCCTCGTGCAGCATGATGAGGCGGTTGCCATAGCGCAGTGCATCCTTCATATTGTGCGTAATCATAAGCGTTGTGAGCTGATCCTCCGAAACGATCTGCTCGGTCAGCTCAAGCACCTTTGCCGCCGTCTTCGGATCGAGCGCCGCCGTATGCTCATCGAGCAACAGGAGATTCGGCTTCACGAGCGTCGCCATGAGGAGTGTCAGCGCCTGCCGCTGTCCGCCCGAGAGCAGCCCCACACGCGAGGAGAGGCGTTTTTCGAGACCGAGTTTGAGACGTGCCAGCTTCTCGCGGAACACATCGCGCATCTCACTCGTCGAGCCCCAGCGCAGCGTCGGCGTCTCACCGCGGCGCGCCGCAATCGCAAGGTTCTCCTCGATCATCATACGCGCCGCTGTCCCCATCATCGGATCTTGGAAGACGCGCCCGATGAACTTCGCGCGACGGTGCTCCGGCCACTTCGTTATGTCCTCGCCCGCAATCGAGATCTTGCCCGTATCCACGGAGATTGCACCTGCGATGGCGTTCATCAGCGTGGACTTGCCCGCGCCGTTGCCGCCGATCACCGTGACGAAATCGCCGGGATTCAGGTGGAGCGTGATGCCCGAAAGCGCCTTTTTCTCCGTGATCGTTCCCGGATTGAACGTCTTTCTGATATCCTCTATGTGTAGCATTACTCTGCCCCCTTCTTCATCGCGTGATATTTTGACTGGATGAGGGGCAGCGAGAGTGCGATCGCCACGAGAATTGCCGTAAAGAGCTTGAGATCATTGGGCGGCATGCCGAGCTGCAGCACGATTGCAATGACGGCACGGTAGACAACCGAGCCGAGCACGACGGAGATCAGCCAGTTCTTGAAGCTGCGCGTGCCGAACAGCACCTCGCCGATGATGACGGAGGCAAGACCGATAACGATCGTGCCCGTGCCCATGCCAACATCCGCAAAGCCGTTGCTCTGTGCGACGAGCGCGCCGCAGATCGCGACCATGCCGTTTGAGAGCAGGAGTCCGAGCACGATCATCACGTCCGTATTCACGCCGTTCGCGCGGATCATGTGAGGATTCGCGCCCGTCGCGCGGATCGCCATGCCCAGCTCCGTGCCGAAGAACCAATACGTGAGGAGAATCGCAAGCACGACCACGACCGCACCGATGAGCAGGATGTTCGTCGCCGCATCCAGTCCCCAGATATTCCACTCGGTGAAGAGTGTCTCCTGCTGCAGGAGCGGCAGATTCGCCTTGCCCATGACACGCAGATTGATGGAGTACAGTCCGATCATCGTCAGAATGCCCGCGAGCAGCGCGGGAATCTTGAGTTTCGTGCAGAAAAATCCCGTAATGACGCCCGAGACGCAGCCCGCCGCACAGGCGGCAAGAATCGCCGTCAGCGGCGTGTAGCCTGCCACGAGCATGGAGGCGGCGACAGCAGCCCCCAGAGGAAAGCTGCCCTCAACCGTCAGATCGGCAATATCCAAAACACGATAAGTCAGATAGACGCCGAGCGCATAGAGTCCCCAGAGGACACCCTGCGCCGCCGTCGCAATGACGAGATCCATAACGTCACTCCCTATTTGTCCGAAAAAAAGCGGACACGCTGCGTGCCCGCTCCGCTGTGTTCACTCCTACTTACGGCACAATCGTCGCGCCGTTCAGTACATCGGCAGGAATCGTCAGGCCGATTTTCTCCGCATTCTTCTTGTTGATAATCACCTTGAGGTCACGCGCCGTCTCAATCTTCATATCCGACGGCTTTTTCTTGCCCTCGATGATATCCGCCGCCATGTCGCCCGTCTGAACCCCAAGCTTGTAGTAGTCAACGCCCTTTGTCGCAAGAGCACCTGCTGTGACGCCGCCCTCAAAGGCGCAGATCACGCCTTTGTCCGCCGCATCCGTGATGCTTGTAAGCGTCGGCATCGCCGATGCGATCACATTGTCCGTCGGCTCATAGAAGACGTCTACTTCGCCCACCATGCTCTGTGCCGCCTGTTGGATATCGTTGACCGTCGAGATCGTCGCCGTACGCACCGTGAGTCCCTTCGACTCCGCATACTCCTTCATTGCCTTGACCTGGATCTCCGAGTTGATCTCACTCGATGTGTAGATCGTTCCGATCGTCTTCGCGTTCGGATAGAGCTTCATGAGCAGGTCAATCTGATCGGCGATCGGACTCATGTCGCTCGTGCCCGTGACATTGCCACCCGGTGCATCGTTCGACTTTACAACCTTCGCGCTCACATAGTCCGTGACCGCCGTGCCGACGATGGGAATATCCTTCGTCGCATTCGCCGCCGACTGCACTGCCGGAGTTGCAATCGCACAGATGAGATCCACCTTGTCGCTGATAAAGCGCTGCACAATGTTCTGGAGGTTCGACTGATCCGCCTGTGCGTTCTGGCGGTCGATCGTGAGGTTCTTGCCCTCCTCGTAGCCACGCGCCTTAAGTCCATCTACAAAGCCGCGATTCGCATCGTCGAGCGCACTGTGCTCCACGAGCTGAACAATCCCGACCTTGTACGTCTTCTCGCCCTTCTCTGCCTGCTGCCCGCATCCTGCCAACGCCAGAATCCCGAGGGCGGCGATGCCAAGCGCAGCACATTTTGCGAGTTTTGTTATCTGCATCGAATCCCCACCTTTTCTATGTCTGTATTAGTCCACCAGGGTTGCATCCTTGAGCACATCCTCCGGAATCGTCAGACCCAGCTTCGCCGCATTGCCTTTGCTGATGACGAGCGTCAAGTCGCGCGCCGTCTCGATCGGCATGTCTGCCGGCTTTTTCTTGCCCTCAAGGATATCCGCCGCCATGTCTCCCGTCTGAACGCCGAGTTTGTAGTAGTCGATGCCGTAGGTCGCAAGGCAGCCGCCCGTCACCATGAACGGCTCGGCGCAGATCACCGCCTTCCCCGCTGCATCCGTCACGCCCACGAGCGTCGGAATCGAGGAGGAGATGACATTGTCTGTCGGCTCATAGAACACATCCACCTCGCCGACGAGGCTCTGCGCCGCCTGCGGGATGTCGTTGACCGTCGAGACCGTTGCCGCACGCACCTTCAGCCCCTTCGACTCAGCGTACTCCGTCATCGCCTTGATCTGAATCTCGGAGTTGACCTCACTGGATGAGTAGATCGTGCCGATCGTCTTTGCATTCGGATAGAGCTTGATGAGAAGGTCGACCTGCTCCTTGATCGGATTGAGGTCGCTCGTGCCTGTGATGTTGCTACCCGGCTTCTCGTTCGTCTGCGCGAGCTTCGCGCTCACATAGTCCGTAATCGCCGTGCCGACAACGGGAATGTCCTTCGTAGCGTTTGCCACCGACTGTGCCGCCGGGGTCGCAATCGCGCAGATGAGATCCACCTTGTCGCTGACGAAGCGCTGTGCGATGTTCTGCAGGTTCGACTGATCCGCCTGTGCATTCTGGCGGTCGATCGTGAGGTTCTTGCCCTCCTCATAGCCGCGCGCCTTGAGTCCATCCACGAACCCACGATTCGCCGCATCGAGAGCATTGTGCTCGACCAGCTGGACAATGCCGATCTTATACGACTTCTCACCGCTTGCCTTCTGATCGCCGCCGCAGCCCGCCATCATGCCGAGCCCAAGCACTGCGATGCCAAGAGCGAGGCCTTTCATAGCCGTTGTCATCCGCATCGAAATCCCACCTTTACTATCATTTCAAATTTGCAAGATTCATTTATTATACATGGACACGCATAAAAAAGCTAGTATTCATACAATGAAAAATGCGAAAGGACTGCTCTGAGAAGCGAAAACTTCCCAAAGCAGTCCCCAGTTTATGACGTTTGTCCTTCCTTCAGGACATCCTCGAGCGTGTGCCATGCAAGCACCGCGCATTTCACGCGCGCGGGCATATTCGAGATGTTCTTGAGCGCCACCGCCTCATCGAGCTCCTCGAGCACGGCATCGTCCGTCACCTCGCGCTTGATCATCGCGGTGAAGAGCTGCACAAGCCGGTGCGCCTCCTTGACCGTCTTGCCGCGCATGAGGTCGATCATGATGTCCGTACTCGCCTGCGAGATCGCGCAGCCAACGCCCGTAAAGGCGCCGTCTTTGATGACACCGTCCGCGATCTCGAGCTCGAGTGTGATCTCATCGCCGCAGCTCGGATTGTGCCCGCGCTCGCGCACGGTCGCCGACTCGAGCGCCCCCTTATTCTCGGGCGCGCGGCTGTGCTCGCCGATGACCTCCGTATAGAGATCGCCGAGCGCCGTTCCCTCAGTCGCCATAGCCGAGCACCCCCCGCACCTTTTTCAGCGCATCGATGAATTGATCTACATCCTCATGCGTATTGTAGAGATAGAAGCTCGCGCGACAGGTCGCATTCTGCCCGAGATAGCGCATGAGCGGCTGCGCGCAGTGATGCCCTGCACGGATCGCAACGCCGTAGCTGTCGAGAATCGACGCCACGTCATGCGGGTGAATGTCCTTCACGTTGAATGTGATGATCCCCGTCTTATTGTCGCGCTTACTGTCGCAGCCGTAGAGCTCCACAAAGGGCAGTTCCCGCAGCTTCGGCAGCGCATAGGAAATGAGGTCGCGCTCGATCGCCTCAATGCGGTCAAATCCCACCTTCTCGAGGTAGTCAATCGCCGCAATCAGCCCCGAGGCGCCGCTGACATTCTGTGTCCCCGCCTCGAACTTCGCGGGCAGCTCCGCATAGGTCGTCTCCTGCTCGCCGACGTACTCGATCATATCCCCGCCGAAGAGGAACGGCGGCATCGCGTCAAGGATATCGTACTTACCATAGAGCACGCCGATCCCCATTGGAGAGAGCATCTTATGCCCCGAGAATGCGAAGAAGTCCGCATCCATCGCCTGCACGTCCACCGCGATATGCGGCACACTCTGCGAGCCGTCCACGATGATGACAGCCCCGACCGCATGAGCGCGGTCGGCAATCGCCCGCACATCGTTCACGAGTCCGAGCACATTCGAGACGTGCGTCACAGCGACAATCTTCGTCTTTTCCGTGATCTTGGAGGCAATATCCGCCGCCGAGAGATTCCCGTCCTCCTCGAGGTAGATGTACTTCAGCACCGCGCCACGCGCCTTGGCAACAAACTGCCACGGCACGATATTGCTGTGATGCTCCGAGATCGTGATGACAATCTCATCGCCCTCGCGGATATTCGCGCGCCCGTAGCTGTACGCGACGAGGTTCAGCGCCTCCGTCGCATTCTTTGTAAAGATGATCTCCTCCGGCCGTGCCGCCCCGATGAAATGCTGCGTACGTACGCGCGCCGTCTCGTAGATATCCGTCGCCTTCACCGAGAGCTCATATGCCCCACGGTGCGGATTCGCGTTGCAGTAGGTGCAGTAGTCGGCGACCGCCTTGATGACCGCCTCCGGCTTCTGCGTCGTCGCACCGTTGTCGAGATAGACAATGGGACGACCGTTCATCTTCGTCTGCAGGATCGGGAAATCCTGCAAATATTCGTTATTCCTGCGCTCCACCCAAAAGTCTCCTCTCAAGGTAGCTGCCGATCTCCGCGCGCAGCTCATCACTCTCGATGCGCGCCAGCACCGGCTCAAAGGATGCCTCGACGATCAGCTGCTGTGCCGCACGATCGTCAAGCCCCCTGCTCATCAGATAGAAGAGCTTCTCCTCATCCATCCGCCCGATGCTCACCGCATGGTGTCCGTCCACATCACCCTCGTGCGAGAGCATGAGAGGCACGCTGCGGTTGCGCGCGTGGGGCGAGAGGATCATGACCTCCTCGTCCTCCTTGCCGACCGAGCCGCGCGCGCCCTGCACAAAGTCGAGCGTGCCGCGGAACGTCTTGACACTGCGACCCAGGAGCGCACCGCGCACCTGCATATTTGCATCCGTACGCCGCCCCTCCTGCCGTATCACGTAGTTGAGGTCGATCTTGCGTGCATCGTCGCCGAAGTAAAGCCCCCAGACATCCGCACGCGCCTCATCGCCCGCGAGCGTCACGCGCAGCTCCGACGCCGTATGCGCCGCACCCGCCTCGACCAGCGTGCAGGAGAACAGTCCCCCGCGCGCCACATTTGCATGAATGCGGCTCGCCGCAGGTGCGTCCGTCGGTGCGAACTGGATATACGTGAGCGAGGCTTCCGCCCCCTCCGCAACATCCACATAGATCTCCTGCGCGCCGTTTTCGCGCAGCTCCACAACATGCTGCACACGCTCCCCTGCCGCCGCAGAGAGCCGAATCTCATCTCTTGTATCCGCAAGCCCTGCCGGCACAGGGAGATCATTGACCCCCAGCCAGCGCCATGTCGGCATGGGGATACGGCTGAATACGTCCTGCATTGCCATCACCCCATTGTTCCTTCCAACTCGATATTGACCAAATTATTCATCTCCACCGCATACTCGAGCGGCAGTTCCTTTGCAATCGGCTCGACAAAGCCGCGCACAATCATCGCGCGCGCCTCCTCCTCGTCGATGCCGCGGCTCATCAGATAGAAGATCGCCTCGTCGCTGATGCGGCCAATCTTCGCCTCGTGCCCGATATCCACCGCGTCACACGCGACATCCATCACGGGCAACGTATCGCTGCGGGACTCCGAGTCCAGCATCAGCGACTCACAGTTCACCGAGCATTTCGCACCGACCGCGCGCGGTGTCACCTTAACCCCGCTGCGGTAGATTGCAACGCCACCCGACTTCGAGATTGAGCGCGTGCTGATATTCGCCGACGTATTCGGCGCATCGAAGATCACCGTCGCGCCCGTGTCCAGCTCCTGCCCCTTCGAGGCGAACGTAATGCCCGTAAACTCGCAGGTCGCATTCTCCCCGTGGAGAATGCTCGTCGGGTAGAGCATGGACACATGTGAGCCGAACGAGCCAGAGACCCATTCCACCGCGCCGTCCTTCTCCACCTTCACGCGCTTCGTATTGAGATTCATCATATTGCGCGACCAGTTCTCGATCGTCGAGTAGCGCAGACGCGCCCCCTCCTTGACGAACAGCTCGACACAGCCCGCATGGAGATTCGTCACATTGTACTTCGGCGCGGAGCATCCCTCGATGAAATGCAGGCTCGCGCCCTTCTCCACAATGATGAGCGTGTGCTCGAACTGCCCTGCGCCCGCCGCATTGAGACGGAAATAGGACTGAAGCGGAATGTCCACCTTCACGCCCTCGGGCACATAGACGAACGAGCCGCCGGACCAGACCGCACCGTGCAGTGCGGCAAATTTATGCGCCTTGGGCGGCACGAGCGTCATGAAATACTGCTGAACGATATCGCCGTACTCCTGCAAGGCCGTCTCCATATCCGTGTAGACAACGCCCTGCTCCACGAGCGACTCCTGAATTGAGTGATAGACCACCTCGGAATCATACTGTGCGCCGACCCCCGCAAGCGACGTTTTCTCCGCCTCGGGGATGCCCAGACGGTCAAACGTGTCCTTGATGTCCTCGGGCACCTCGTTCCAGTCCCCGACCATCTTCGCATCGGGACGCACATACGTGACAATTTCGTCCATATTGAGCGGGGAGAGATCGGGTCCCCATGCGGGCATGGGCGTCGCGTGGTAGACCTCGAGCGACTTCAGGCGGAAGTCCAGCATCCACTGCGGATCATTCTTGCGCGCCGAGATGTCGCGGATGATCTCCTCGGTCAGTCCAGACTGCGACTTATATGCCGAGCGATCCTCATTCGTAATATCGTAGATCGTCCGCTCGATGTCGGCGACCTGCGTTTTTTTCTTTGGTACGAAATCCTCCATGTGGCTCACCCCACTTTGCCCTGATCCGCGAGGATGCCGCCGAATCCCTGCTCGTTGATCTGCTGTACGAGCTCTGCGCCTCCGTCGCGCACGATCTTGCCCTGCGCGAGCACATGGACATAGTCCACCTTCAGCTTATCGAGGATCTTCGCGTTGTGCGTGATGATGAGACAGGAGTTGTCCGCCGTGTGGAACTTCGCCACGCCCTCGGAAACGATCTGCACCGCATCCACATCGAGCCCGGAGTCCGTCTCATCGAGCAGCGCGAGCTTCGGCTGGAGCATCAGCAGCTGCAAGACCTCGCTGCGCTTCTTCTCACCGCCCGAGAAGCCGACATTCAGATAGCGCTGTGCATAGCTCGGGTCGATCTTCAGCTCCGCCATCATCGCGTTCAGCTCCTTGCGGAACGGCATGAGCTTCACGCGCTCGCCCGTAATCATCTGACGCGCCGTGCGGATCATATTCTCCACCGTGATCCCCGGAATCTCCTCCGGCGTCTGGAACGCGAGGAAAAGACCGCGCCGCGCACGCTCGAACGCGCGCATCTCAGCGATATCCTCTCCCTCGAGGACGAGACTGCCGCCCGTCATCTCATACTTCGGATGGCCCATGATGACATTCATCAGCGTGGACTTGCCGGAGCCGTTCGGTCCCAAAATGACATGCACCTCACCCTTGCGGATCGTGAGGTCGACCCCCTTGAGGATCTCCTTGCCCTCCACGCCCGCATGAAGATCCTTTATCTGCAGCAATACATCTGCCATAGTAAACTCTCCTTAAAATATGCTTAGTTTAATCCTTACAAAAATACTCGGGATTGACGTTTTCATCATTGTAGGTGCTTTCATATAAAAAGTCAATAACCTAAGACACGATCTATAAACAAAACAAATAATTGAGACTGTTTTTCATAGAAAAAGGGATATTGTAGGATAAACAAAAGCCTCCCCCGTCGCAACGGGGGAGGGGAACCATGCGCAGCATGGTGGAAGGGGCGCCTCTAACTCACATTCCTCTCCACCTCGACAGCACATAACTCTCAATTCAACTCCCTAAAATGCTTCTTGAGTATCTGCCTCCCGATATAGATCCCAATCACGCCCCCAAGAAAGGCAATCCCCATGCCCGCCGCGAGGAAGACACCCGTGCTGTGCTCGACGAACTTCTGAATCCGCTCCATATCCATGCCCGCCTCCTGCCAGCGAACCATCTCCTGGTCGAGGAAGAAGAGGAGCGGGATTGCGCCGCCGAAGACGTACGCCGCCTGAATCAGCCCGTAGCCCGCCGCGAGCACGGGAATTCGATAGCTGAGGCGCGAAGCGATCAGATCGATGATGAGCGCCACCGCTGTCACCGAGCCGACAAACGGCACATACATCATCCCCGAGAATCCGGCAAAGAGCGCCGTGCTGATCGCCGCAAACAGCGTGATCGCACCGAACTTCGGAATCTTCTTCACCACGAACAGAAATACCGTACCGAGCAGCACGCCGATCAGCGCGGGGCTGAGTGCATGCATCGCTGGCGAGAGCAGCACGGTGAGTGCACCGATGCCTAACACGAGCACACCGTACAGTGCCGAGAGTATACCGATCAGGACAAAGTCGCTGATTTTCCAGGAATTCATAGAGCACCTCCAGTTTTATCCAATCCGCTCACGGAAGAGCCGCTCCAGTGCGGCTGCGTCCCGCAGTGCAAAATCTTCTGCAATCCGCCCATCCTCGAGGAGAATGACGCGATTGCACGAGTTCATGATGAACTCATAGTCATGCGTAATGATGATGGCGGCATTCTCCGCCCCCGTAAATTCATCAATGAGCGTGCAGACCGTGCGCATATTGGCATAGTCCAGACCACTCGTCGGCTCATCGAAAATGCCGATGCGCTTCCTCAGGAGACAGGCGGCAGCAATCACGAGCCGCTGCTTCTGCCCCATCGACAGCCGCATCGGATGCTCATCGATCAGCGGCAGCAGGCGGAACTGCTCAAGCACCGTACGAATGCGCGCATCGATGTCCTCCGCCTCCTCATTGCCGAGCAGGAGATCATGATAGAGGCTCGAACCGAAGATCTGAAAATCCACATTCTGCATCACATAGCTGACCGCCGTATAGCGTCTGCGTGCGGCAAGGGTCTGCCCGCTGACACAGAGACGACCGCCGCGCTCCCGCAGCAGCCCGCAGATGATTTTCGCGAGCGTACTCTTGCCGCAGCCGTTATGTCCGAGGAGAGCGATACGGTCACCCGCGCGTACGGAGAGCGAGACATCGCGCAGAACATCCTGCCCGCGCACATAGCCAAACGAAATATGTTCGAGTGACAGCAGCTCTGCACCGCCCACCGCAGGAGCAGCTTCCTCACACGCCGCACGCGTATGAAAAAGATCGAAGCCGCGTATGCCGAACGCGTTCAGTGCCTTGTTGTCAAGCATGTCCATCTCCGCACCGCGATAGCGGCGCACAATCGTCCCATGCTCCATTATGATGAGTTGGTCGCACACGCCGTGCAGATAGTAGAGACGGTGCTCTGCCACCACAATCGTATAGCCGCGCGCCTTCAGCTCCTCAATCGTACGGCGGAGAAGTGCGATCGACGGATAGTCCAGATTTGCCGACGGCTCGTCCAGCAGCAGAATCTTGCACTCCAGCATCAGTGCCGAGGCAATCGCAATCTTCTGCTTCTCCCCGCCCGACAGCTCCGAGAACTTCCGTCCAAGAAAACGCTCAAGCGAAAGTGTCTCCACGACAGAGCGCAGCCGCCGCTCGATCTCATCGCGCGGCACACCGAAGTTTTCACAGCCAAACACGAGGTCGGACAGCACATCGAGCGTAAAGAACTGATTATCGGGATTCTGGAACACCGTCGCCGCAATCCGCGAAACATCTCCAATGCGGAGGCTCTGCACATCCTGTCCAGCGAGGAGAACCTTCCCCTCCGCTATGCCCTCGTAGAAGCCGGGACAGAGACCATTGATGCGGCGCAGGAGCGTTGACTTCCCGCAGCCGCTCTCTCCCGCGATCACAATCACCTCGCCCGCCCCTGCCGTGCAGGAGTTCCCGCCAATGCTCCGCTGCGCCCTGTCCTGATATTGAAAGCCTACATTCTGTAACTCAATCATAGCGCA
>NZ_ALKG01000053.1 GCF_000286455.1 Selenomonas sp. FOBRC6 | reverse complement strand
ATCGAGGGGGTACGCCGCGTGCAGCGCATCGTCTTCGATGATGATACGGCCATGGATGTGGATGGCATTTTCATGGCGATTGGGACGGCGGGGAGCATGGAGCTGGCGCGCAAACTTGGCGTCGTGCTCAGTGACGGGAAAATTGTTGTGGGCGAGCATATGGAGACGAATGCCCCCGGCGTCTATGCAGCGGGAGATTGTACGGGCGGCCTCCTGCAAATTGCAAAGGCGGTCTATGAGGGCGCTGAGGCGGGGCTTGCCGCCGTGCGGTATCTGCGTAAGGGATAGAGGCTCACTGGGAGAGAAGAAAAAAGGGGGGACGGATATGAAGGCGCATATTGCGGAAGACCGTCATTTTCGGGATCATATCGATCAATTTGATCTCTGGAATGGGCTTACTGCTGCGCAGCGGGATAAGCTGATCTCGGATACGCGTTTCGTCCGCTATAAAAAGGGGGCGTCTGTTCATCGCGGCCCGCTTGAATGCGCGGGAACGCTGCATATCATATCCGGTACGCTGCGCGTCTACATCCTCTCGGAGGAGGGGCGCGAGTTCACGCTCTACTTTCTGCGTGACGGAGATGTTGCCCTTCTTGCAAGTACGTCCTTTCTGGGAACCAATTCTTACGACATCGCTATTGATGCGACCAAGAATACGGAGCTCTTTGTCTCGGATACAGAGACCGTGCGGGAAATTCTCTGTGCAAATGTCGAAGTGCGTGCGCATGCTTATGAGCACGCCGTTGTGCGCCTATCCGAAATGCTGTGGAAATTCCAGCAGATGCTCTTCACTTCGGCTGAGCGGCGGCTTGCTAAATTCCTGCTCACAGAGTCGGCGCGTATGGCGGGCGATGAGATCCGCCTGACCCATGAGGAGACGGCGCAGTATCTCGGTACGGCTCGTGAGGTCGTCAGTCGCCTCATGCGAGATTTCAGTCAGGAGGGCTTGGTGCAGACCTCCAGAGGCTGCATCCACATCTTGAACCGTGCGGCACTTCAGGAGCGTGCAGGCACCTGACTCATGTTTGATCGGAGGAGTTCATGCTGATCTATATCTTGGCGATCCTTGTCATCCTGCTGCTCATCATTCTGTTTCGCTATCTGCCGCGGAGGGTCTTTCTGATCTTTGTTACCCTGCTCATCGTACTGGGCGGCATTGTCTTTCGTATACAGACAGCAGAGCGTACACCGGAGCCGCTGACGCTCGAGGAACGCGCTGCCATTGCGCGGGAGCAGGAGCTTTTCACGCCATGGTGGGGTACATATCAGAAACAGATCGCAGAACTTGACCGCAATTGGATGCGCTATCATCAGATCCTTTCCGATGCGAAGGAGGGAGAGACGGATCTCGAGATTACCTACGTGCGCCTTGTGGATCTCGAGCGGGACACGCAGGAGCTGCGCGCGCGCATCGAGCATAATGCGCCGCCGACGGAGCTCTCGAACCGCGTCTATGATCCTCTTGCCGTCATCCTCGCAAAGACGAATGACTATGCCGCAGCCGAGCAGAAGGCGATCACGCTGACGCGCGCCGCAGCTGATCCCGCGGCGATGAAGGAGCAGAATCCGGCTGAGCAGGCGCGTCTTTTGGAGTTGGTCATGCTCCGTGAGTCTCCTGTCGCTCTCTTTATCAGCGATGAGGTTGGGCTCATCCGCCGCTACTTTGCCCCTGTTTCTTCGTCACATGAGGAGGCAGGAGAGCGCGGCGGAGAGCAGGAGGACGATGAAAAACTGCTCGACAAATAATTTGTTTTCAGTTATAATGCAAAGTGCCTTGCGCTCGTAGTCCAGTGGATAGGACGTTAGCCTCCGGAGCTGAAAGCGTGGGTTCGACTCCCGCCGAGCGCACCATATGTAAATCTGTCCTGTGGAATTTCCGCAGGACTTTTTTTATTAGGAAAAACTGAAAAAGGATTTTGATGGACTGTGAAGAATATTTACAGGAAGGGAATTTTATTTTTTCGTTAGGAGATGAATGAATGGCGCGAAAAGAGGTGCAGGCAGCGGTACGCCCGGTGCTCATGCGCAGCTTACATTTGAAAAAAGATGCGTTCCGGCAGTTTTTCTATGAGAGTTCGCTTCGTTTCGGGCAGCAGATCGGTAGGGATATTGCGGAGCTGAAGGATGAGACGGCATCCATCGTCAACAAGAAGTATATGTTCTCGCTCGCGACAGAGAAGAGCGGCGCACAGAGTTTCCTGAAGTGGATTGCAGATGAATTCAACGCAGAGGATGTCTCGCATGAGCAGGAGGAGCGCCTGCGCCGCCTCGTTGCGGAGTATCCGAAGATTCGCTCCTACATCCGCATTGAGGAGGATCAGCTCCTCTTCGATCATAATCGCTTTGCCGAGGATGTTGTGGCCGGTCGGTTCAAAGAGACGATCTTCGGCATCACCTTCGATATTCAGAGTGTGATCGAAACGGCGATCAATACGGGTTCGGTGGCACTTGACTTCTCCATTGAGCCGTTTAAAAAGGCACTCCTGTATACGGATCATGTGCGCGCAAACATTCAGCCCTATGCGGAGCGTCTCCTGACGGATATGAGCCTCGGGCATTGGGATCTCTATGAAGAACTGACGGAAGAGGGGCGTGAGGACAGTGTCTGCCTGCGTCTGCCGCCGACGGATTTCCTCGTGGCGCGCCCGCCGCAGATGGATGTCATCATGAACGGCACCTGCGCTATTGACTTTGGTACGCGCAGCACAGTTGTCGTCTGTCGTGACCGCGAGGCACGCCTTCTGCGCATTGGCAAGGGTGACTACGAGAACGAGCCGACGATTCAGGACTATGAGAACCCGACGGCAATCGAGCTGATCGATATCGAGAAGTTTAAGCAGCTCTATCGCGCGCGCGAGGGACGTCCCTATACGGAGTGGGCACAGGTGACGGCGTCCCATCAGGCGGCGGATGCAATCTTTGAGCGCCAGTCCACGGAAGGCATCGCCGTCTACTACTCCGTGTTCAGCGAACTCAAGCGCTGGACGCGTGACACGGCGAACTCACCGATCCTCAAGGACAGGCGCGGCTACATCCAGGAGGTCAAGCCGTATGCGGAGACGCAGCCGCTCGATGCGGGCGGGTTTGACCCGATTGAGATCTATGCCTACTATCTTGGTCTCTATATCAACAATATGCACCGCAACATCTATCTCGACTACATCCTCTCCTTCCCTGTGGGGTATGAGAAGAGCGTACGTGAGCATATCCGCATGAGCTTCGAGCGCGGTCTCAGAAAGACATTGCCGAAGGCTCTGCTGGACGATCCCGAGATGATGCGGCGCTTCCGTGTCTACGACGGCGCGAATGAGCCGGCGGCATATGCGATCAGCGCACTCGAGGCATACGGGCTCGAGCCAAAGCGCGTGGGAGAGGAAGTCGCGTACGGCGTCTTCGACTTCGGTGGCGGCACAACCGACTTTGACTTTGGCGTGGAGTATGTGCCCGAGAACGGGCGGCGCAAATTCGTCATCGAGCAGTTTGGTTTCGGCAGCGACATGTATCTCGGCGGCGAGAACATCCTCGAGCTGCTCGCCTACGAGGTGTTCAAGGACAATCTCGCGGAGATGCGTCAGCACAAGATCACCTTTGCACTGCCGCCCGAGAGCGAGACCTTTGCAGGGGCGGAGGCGCTCGTGCGTGAGACCCGTGACGCGGCCTCACATCTCAACAACAAGATCCTCGCGGAGCGCCTGCGTCCCTTCTGGGAGCGGCGTGAGGGCTATGAGGAGTTTGCAGCGGGGGACAGCTTCGATACGAAGATCACGCTGTTCTCCTCAGAGAAGACAGGCAACGCGGGGAACCGCGCAGAGATCAGCCTGCACATCGACGTGCGCAAACTGGAGCGGACACTTGAGGAACGCATTCGCCGTGGTGTCGAGAATTTCTTCCAGGCGATGGCGGCGGCGTTCAAGGGGCGCGATGTGCGCCAGATCCACATCTTCCTCGCTGGCAACTCCTGCAAGGCGCCGATGGTGCGCAAGCTCTTCGATGAGTACATCGCACGTCAGATTAAGGCACTGCATCAACTGACGTCCGATCATCCCGCCGACAAGACGGATGCGACGGGCAAGAAGCCGGAGGCAAATGCCAAGGTGTTGCCCACACAGAGCAAGGATGCACCATTTCGTCTCTATCTGCCGCTCGGTATGGAGGACGAGGAGAAGGAGAAAAAGCTTCTCCACGACGGCTTTGACCGTCTGCGCACAGGCAAGACGGGTGTTGCGTTTGGACTCCTGCGCTGCCGCAAGGGAGGAAAGGATGTCAAGATCATCAACAAGAACGTGGACGAGCACGATGAACTCCTCTTTCCGTATTTCCTCGGCAGCCTGAACGAGCGCGGCTGCTTCAAGGTGGACATTGATGCGCGCGTCGACTACGGTGTGTGGACGTATTTTACCTATGCGGATGAGGATGAGTTCGAGCTTTACTATACGCAGGAGCCACGCGCATTGAAGGGGCATATGAAGGCTGCAGAGGTGCGCATGGTGCGCTGCATGATCGACGATGCGGACGTGAGCGACGATGATGAGGTCGGCGTCTACATCCGCAAGAAGTCTCCGAATACGATCGAATACACCGTTGCCACGGAGAAATCTCTGGCGGCAAAGACCTACAAGGGTACGATCTACACAGTCCGTCTTGGTTGACCCTCTTCTCAACGGAAAGGAGATACGTGATGCAGCACTTGCCGTTTAAGAACTATATGGAGGATGCCGTTGCATATATGCTGAATCGCCTCGCACCGCAGTATCCCGAAATCTGCATGTGTGATCGGTGCCGTACGGATATGATGATGATTGCACTGAACAACCTCCCGCCGCGCTATGTCTCCACCCATAAGGGCGATGTCCTGCAGCGCGTTGAGGGCATGGAACTCCAGTATGAGGTGGAGGTGCTGACCGAGACCATGCGCGCAATGCAGATTGTCGGCGGTCAGCCGCATCACGGACGAAACGAAGAGGGACTGCGGCAATAGCAGCTCCTATATGAAAAAACACGCGCAGATAAAATTTGTCAAGCACGTGTTTTTTTGCTAAAATAAGGAAGAAATCAAAGGCGATCTGCGCGTCGGCGTCTCTGAAGAGGCGCGGGCGCATTTCTTTTGCTGCACATCTGGCATTCGGGGGAGAGGAAGCTGTTATGTTCGCGAGGATAAAGCGTGATATTCGCGTTGTCTTTGAGCGCGACCCTGCGGCGCGCAGTACGATTGAGGTGCTGCTCTGTTACGGCGGGCTGCACGCCATCTGGCTGCACCGCATTGCGCATGAGCTCTATAAACGCGGTTGGGTGCTCATCCCTCGACTGATCTCCAATTTCGGTCGTCTCCTGACGGGCATTGAGATCCATCCGGGCGCGACGATCGGCGAAGGCCTCTTCATCGACCACGGCACGGGCATCGTTATCGGCGAGACGGCGGAGCTCGGCAGGAATGTCACGCTCTATCAAGGCGTGACGCTTGGCGGCACGGGTAAGGAGAAGGGCAAGCGCCACCCGACGCTCGGCAATAACGTCGTCGTTGCATCGGGGGCAAAGGTGCTCGGCTCGTTCACGGTCGGCGATCATGCGAAGATCGGCGCCGGCTCTGTTGTGCTGAGACCCGTGCCCGCGCACGCAACCGTCGTCGGCATCCCGGGACGCATTGTTGTCATGAACGGGCAGCGCGTGCGCACGGAGGCGGAGTTCCACCGTGCGCGCGAACTCTCGCTCGAGTGTGAGGAGAGTGCAGAGGAGCTTGCGAGCGAGCTGGATGTCGACCTCGATCACGATATGCTGCCCGATCCAGAGGCAGAGATGATTGAGCAGATGCGGCAGGAGATTGAGGCGCTGAAGTCACGCCTCTCGGAACTGGAACAACGGAAATAGGGGGAGTATCATGCTTACCGTTTACAATACAATGACGCGAAAAAAGGAAGAGTTTCACCCACTGCGTGCGGGCGAGGTCAGCATTTACTGCTGCGGCGTGACGCCGTACAACGATCCGCACATTGGGAACGCACGTCCCTTCGTCACATGGGATGTCATCCGCCGCTATCTGGTGCGCAAAGGCTATGCGGTGCGCTACATCCAGAACTTCACGGATGTGGACGATAAGATCATCAATGCCGCGAACCGCGAGGGCGTGACGTGGAAGGAGATCTCCGACCGCTACATTGCCGCATATTTTAAGGCGATGGATGCGCTCAACGTGCGCCGTGCCGATGTGTTCCCACGCGTCTCCGAGACGATGGAGGACATCATCCGCATGATCGAGACGCTGATTGCGCGCGGCTATGCGTACGTGACCGAGGCGGGCGATGTCTACTACCGTGTGGAGGCGTTCGCGCACTATGGCCGCCTCAGCGGGCGCAGCCTCGACGATATGGAAGCGGGCGCACGCGTCGAGGTCAACGAGACGAAGGAGCATCCGATGGACTTTGCGCTCTGGAAGGCGGCAAAGCCGGGTGAACCCTCGTGGGAGAGTCCGTGGGGGGCAGGGCGCCCCGGCTGGCACATCGAGTGCTCGGCAATGTCCGTGAAATACCTCGGCGAGGTGTTTGACTTCCACGGCGGCGGCAACGATCTCATCTTCCCGCATCACGAGAACGAGATCGCACAGGCGGAGCCTTGCATCGACGGCGACGAGAAATTTGCGCGCTATTGGCTGCACAACGGCTTTATCACGATTGACAATGAGAAGATGTCGAAGTCGAAGAACAACTTCTTCACAGTCAAGGACATCCTCAAGGAGTTCCCGGGCGAGGTCATCCGCTTCTTCATCCTGCAGACGCATTACCGCAGCCCGCTCGATTTCAGCGACGAGCGCCTGCATGAGGCGCAGACGGCGCTCGAGCGTCTGCGCAATGCAAATGCAGTGATTACGGATCTCTCCGCTCGCGAGGGCGCGTCGGATACGGCGGCGGAACTTGCGGCGCAGGCGGAGACCTTCCTGCACGACTTCGATGCGGCGATGGACGACGACTTCAATACGGCGCTTGCCATCAGTCAGATGTTCGGCCTTGCTAAGGAGATCAACCGCTACCATCAGGAGGTGGAGCGCGGCGCAGCATTCGATGCGGCGAACTTCAAGAAAGCAGCGGACGCCTATCATGCGATGGCGGAGATCATCGGCATCTTTGAGCAGGAGGAGGCGGCTGCTGCGGACGATGGGCTTGCCGATGCGCTGATGGATCTCATCATCGGCATTCGTCAGGAGGCGCGTACAGCAAAGAATTGGGCGGTCGCCGACAAGATACGTGACGGGCTCAAAGAGGCGGGCGTTGTGCTCGAGGACACGCCGACGGGCGTGCGCTGGAAGAGAGCGTAACGCGTGAAGTTTGAACGGTTTCAGCAGCTCGTGCGCATGATGTTCCTGCCCGATGAGGCGGGCAATATCCGCACGCGCTACGAGGATGTGGATGCCGCAAGCGTGCATCCTCTCGTCCTTGCCTATGTGGGCGACGCCTATTTTCACCTCTACGTGCGCATGCGGCTCCTCTCGTACGAACAGGCACAGGTGCAGGCACTCCACGCGTTCAGCGCCCAGATTGTCTCTGCACTCTGGCAGGCACGCGCCTATCGCGGCATTTCGGAGATGCTCACGGAGGAGGAGCAGACAATCTATCGCCGCGCGCGCAATACAAAGAGTCACGCACCGCGCAGTGCGTCCGTAGCGGATTATCACACGAGCACGGGCTTTGAGGCGCTGCTCGGCAGCCTCTACATTCGCGGGGAGCGGGAGCGGCTCGAGGAGATTACGGAGGCGGCATTTCAGATCATCGCAAAAGAGATGATGGAGAATATTCAGCGGGAGCAACATGATGGAAATTAAACTGATCTCAAAGACACCCAACTACCTCAAAACCTGCTGGACGGCGGCGCGGACGTGCTACAGCGCGGATTCGCCGATCGAACTGCTCGACGAGGAGAAGACCGAGGAGGAGATGCTGCGCCTCCTCGAACGCATCATGACGAGCAAGCATCTCTCGGTCGTGGAACACTGTTCCATGACGTTTGCGGTCAAGGACGTGTCACGCACCCTGCTCGCGCAGTACAGCCGCCATCGCATCGGCGTGTCTCTCAGCGTGCAGAGTCAGCGCTATGTCTCCGAGCAGTCTGCAAAGCAGGCGGATGGTCTCTTTGGCCATGTTGTACCGGAGACCATCACCGCAAATGAGGAGGCATATGCGCGCTATATGGCGTGCATGCGCGAGATCCAGACGGCGTATGACGAGCTGCTCGCGCTCGGCGTTGCAAAGCAGGATGCGCGTTTCGTCCTGCCGGGCGGGGCCTGTACGAATTTCGTCACGACGCTCAACCTGCGCTCCTTTATGGATGTCTACGAGAAGCGCGTCCTGACACCCGGTGCGCAGTGGGAGATCAAGGAGATGATGCTACGTATGCGCGATCTGATCGTCGCGGCAGAGCCATGGCTCACGAGATTCATTCCGCGCGGCTGAGAGTGAGGGAGCACATATGAAACGGACAGAGCATCGCGCTGAGGAGCACGCGGACGAGCGCCCCTCGAACATCCTTGCCGGTCGCCACGCCATTGCGGAGGCGATCAAGGCGGGGCGCGGCATCAACCGCATCCTGCTCGCAGACGGGCTGCATGGAAACGGTGTGCGCGAGCTGCGCGATCTCGCGCGTGAGCACGGCATTACGCTGGACATTGTGAATCGCTCTAAGCTCGATGCTACCGTGCCCGAAGGTGTGCGCCATCAGGGGGCACTCGCCTACGTCGCACCCGTTGCCTACGTCGCAGTCGAGGAGATCATCGCATCGGCGAGAGAGAGAGGAGAGGATCCGCTCCTGCTCCTGCTCGATGGTATCGAGGATCCGCAGAACCTCGGTGCACTCCTGCGCACGGCGGATGCAGCGGGGGTGCACGGCATCCTCCTGCCGCGCCGTCACAGCGTCCCGCTCACGGAGACGGTGGCGCGCGTTTCGGCGGGCGCACTCGAGTACGTCCCCGTTGCGCGCATCGGCAACATCGCGCAGACCATGCGCGCACTGAAGCAGCAGGGCTTCTGGATTGCGGGCGCGGATATGTCAGGTGAGGAGACCTATGACCGCGCGAACCTCACGGGCGCGCTCGTACTTGTCATCGGCAGCGAGGGGCGGGGGATGAGCCGCCTCACGCGTGATCTCTGCGACTTTACCGTGCGTCTGCCGATGTGCGGCAAGATCAACTCGCTCAACGCCTCGGTCGCGGGCGCGATCCTTATGTACGAAGCATTGCGTCAGCGTACGGCGAAGGCGGCACAGCATGGCTAGGCAGCGGGAGGTCGAATACTACCTCATCGACGGCTACAACGTCATCAACGCATGGCCGGAGCTGATCCGTCTGCGCGGCAACCTCGATGAGGCGCGCGATGTCCTCGTGCACATCCTCACGGAGTACGGTGCGTTTGAAAACTACGAGATGACCATTGTCTTCGACGCCTTCTTTACCGAGGACGAGGAACACGAGCTGCAGGTCACCGATCGCATGAAGGTGATCTACACGGGGGCAGGCGAGACAGCGGACAGTTGCATCGAGCGCCTTGCCTACACGGCGGTGCGCGCGGGGCGCGAGGTACACGTCGTCACCTCGGACGGCGCGGAGCAGAGCGTCATCCTCGGTGCGGGCGCTTACCGCATCACCTCGCCGGAGCTGCGCCGCTCTGTGAAGAAGGCAAAGAAGCTGATGAAAATGGAATACATCGGCGCGCATACGCAGCCGCTCGGGCGCATCGAGGTGCATGAACGCCTTGACCGTGATACACTCGCGCGGCTCGAAGAAATGAGACGAAAAAAATAACGGGATTGCTGCACGAAGTCGTTTTGACTCGTGGAACAGTCCCGTTTTTTTGTGTGCCGATCTCACCACCGCTTTGTCTTGCGCCAGAATGAGGGGCGAAGGAGGATGAGCAGGGTGAAGATCTCAAGCCGGCCGAGGAGCATGGAGAGGCAGAGAATCGCCTTTACAAAATCCGAGAGCGGCGCATAGGTCGAGGTTGCGCTCACGATGCCGAAGGCGGGGCCGATGTTGCCGAGCGTTGTGATGGCGACGGCGACTGCGTCGAACGGCAACAGCCCGTCCATCGTGAGGAGGAATGCCGTCACAAAGATAATCGTGAGATAGAGGAAGAAGAATGTTCCCACGCGCAGGAGCATGGCGCTGTCCACATGTGCGCCGCCGAGCGAGATGTCAATGACGCGGTGCGGGTTCAGCTTTTGCAGGATGACGGCGCGCGCATTCCGCACGAGAAGAATGATGCGCGCGACCTTGATGCCGCTCGCGGTCGAACCGGCGCAGCCGCCGATGAGCATGAGGAGGAGCAGCAAGAGCTTCGAGAACGTCGGCCACGTTTCAAAATCCGCCGAGACAAAGCCCGTCGTCGAGAGCGATGTCGCCTGAAAGACTGCGGCGCGCGCAGCCATGCCCGTATCCATCCCCATCTCGATGATGAGGTTCAGGGCGATGAGCAGGATCGCAATGAGGATCATCGAGAGATAGGTGCGGAACTCTGTGTTGCGCAGAATGACGGACGGCCCTTTGACCCATGCGCGGTAGTAGAGCGAGAAGCTGCCGCCCGCGAGGAACATAAAGAGGGCGGTCCACAGCTCGAACGCGAGGCTGTGAAAGTGCATTGTGCTGTCATCATATGTCGAAAAGCCGCAGGTTCCTATGGTAGACATTGCGTGCGTGATTGCAACGGAGAAATCCACCCCGCAGAGCATGAAGATGACCGTCGTCACTGCGGTGAATACGAGGTAGATCTTGAAAAGTGCCATCGTCATATCGCGCAGACGCGGCATGACACGATCTGTTGTCGGTCCTGCGCCCTCGGCGTTATACATATAGATCGTACTCGCGCCTGACTGCGGAAGGAGCGCAATGAAGATGACAATGATGCCAAGACCGCCGATCCACGCCGTCATCATGCGCCAGAACAGGATGCTGTACGGCAGATTGCCGAGCGCGTCGAAGACGGTCGCGCCCGTACCCGTAAAGCCTGAGATGCTTTCAAAGATAGCGTCGAGAAAGCCGAGATAATTGCCGAGGAGATAGGGGAGCATGCCGAGAAATGTTCCTGTGAACCAGCCGAACGCCGTGATGGCAATGCCCTCGCGCGCCGTCAGTTCCTCGGCGCGCCGTCCGTAGCGGCGGAAGCCGACGCCCGCGAATGCACTGACGAGGACAGAGAGCATGAACGCCTCTCGGCTCGGCTCATCCCCCGCAATGGCAAGGACGAGCGGGATCACGAGTGCGCCCGTCATTGCGAATGAGAGGCGCGAGAGAATGTAGTTGACCGTGTAGATATTCATAGCGTTCTACCACCTGTGCCCTTTGTCCTCGAATAGCCCGCCGAGGAGGAGGAAAAACGCAAAGATCTCGATGCGTCCGAGGATCATGAGCAGGGCGCAGACAACCTTTGTCCAGACGGGCAGCGCGGCAACTGTGTCGAGATGTGCGAGCGAGGCAACGCCGCCTGTCGTCGTCAGGCAAGCGACTGTCAGCGTGATCGTCTCGATGGGACTCAGTCCCGCAAGTGCAATGAGGAGACTGCTGACGGAGAAGACGGCGGCAAAGAAGAAGGCAAGCACGAGAATCCGTCCCGCAGAGTGCAGGGGCACGACCTCGCCGCCCTGCCGGACGGCGAGCACCATGCGCGGGTGCAGGGTGCGCAGCAGCTCCGACCACGCAAGCGAGATGAGGACGAGAACGCGCGATATGCGAAAGCCGCCCGCTGCAGAGCCCATACAGCCGCCGATGACGGCGAGCAGGATGAGCAGCAGTGCTGCACTCGTGTGAAAGGGGGCTGCCTCCTGCAACATGAGTCCGTTCGTCGAGAGAAAGGAAATCGCGTAGAAAAAGCTGTAGCCGAGTGCCTGTGCGAACGGCTGCGTGCCGTGGAGGAGGGGCGGTATGACGAGTATTGTTCCCGCCGCGAGAAAGAGCAGGAAGAAGGAGCGCAGCTCCATGTGGCGTGTGAGCATCGCGCCCGATCTGCGATGGATGAGCTGCCAAAGCGTGAGGAGTGGCAGTGCCGAGAGCAGCGCGACGAGTCCCGCGCCGAGCATGAGATCGGGACTCGGAGGGACACCTCCCGTCATAGGACCTGCGCCCGAGGCAATCGTAAAGAGTGCGAGAATCAGTGCGGTGAAAATATCATCGCCCGCCATCAGATAGATGCCGACCGAAAGAGCGGTGATGGCGATGTAGAGCAGCGTCATCTCGCGCATGGGGCGCGTCATGCGGTTCCAGAGCGGGCTGAACAAGCGCGCCTGCCGCACGTTGAAATCCACGCCGAAACATCCGCTGACGACGGGAAGCACCGTCACGAGAATCACGATAAAGAGCAGCCCGCCGAACCAGCTCATAAGAGCTCTCCATAGCAGGAGGGAGGGCGGCAGAGCGTCGCCGAACGCTGTCATGCCAGTCGTTGTGAGCGCCGAGATGCACTCGAAGAATGTATCTGCGGGCGAGAGATGCAGCCCCGCGAGATGAAACGGCAGCATCCCAAGCACGGCGAGCAGGAACCAGACGGCAAGGAGGAAGAGTGTGCCCTCCTGCACTGAGAGCTGGCGCATATGGCTGCGCCCCATATTGCCGAACACCATGCCGAGGATCGCCGCGAGCACGCCAAGCGCAAGAAAAGCACCCCATAGCGGATCGCCGAAAGCAAAGCCGTAGGCGAACGGGATGAGGTATAGCGGCGCAAAGACGTATGCCGTGCGCCCCATGAGCACCCAGAACAGATCGAAACGCATCAGTCATCTCCAAAATAAGCGAGGGCTTTTTTCGCAAAGCTTTTGAGCACAAAGAGAATCACGCGGTCGCCCGGCAGCAGCTCCGTCATGCCGTTCGGGATTGCCGCCTCCTCGTTGCGCACATAGGCGCAGACGAGGCATTCGCGCGGGAGATTTGCGTTCATCAGCTTCTTTCCCACAACCGGCGCGCCGCTGCTGACGATCACCTCGAGCGCCTCCGCACGCGCGCCCTCGAGCAGGGTCACGCGCGTCACGTCGCCGCCTCGCGCGTAGGCAAGCACCTCGCTCGCCGAGAGCAGGCGCGCCGAGAGGGCGATGTTGACACCAACCTTCTCCATGAGGTCGATGTATTCGTTGCGGTCGACGCGCACGACCGTCTTGATTTTATTGTTTGACAGGTGTCGTGCGAGGAGTGCGAGCATCAGGTTCAGCTTGTCGTCCTCCGTCAGGCAGACGATGACATCCGCCTCCGCGACGCCCTCCTCCGTCAGCAGGTCGATGTCCGTTCCGTCGCCGCAGATCGCAAGCCCCGCCGTCAGCTTTTCTGCGAGCATCTCACAGCGCTCGCGGTCTCGGTCGATCACCTTTACCTGCACGCCCTGCCGTTCGAGCATGAGCGCGAGCGCACGCCCTGTGCGTCCCGCGCCGATGATCGCCGCACGCGTCAGTTTGTGCGTGTCGCTCTGCATGAGGCTCTGGCTGAACTCCTCAATGCGGTCGGGCAGCCCGATGAAGTAGGCGTTGTCGCCCGGCAGGAATACGTCGTCGCCGTGCGGGATAACCATGCGGTGATCGCGGAAGATCAGCCCTGCGAGGACGCCGTGCGGCAGCTTCAGACTTTTCAGCGGCGTGCGCGCAATGGCGGAGCGGCGGCGGATGCGCGTCTCGAAAAGGCGCACCTTGCCCTGCGCGAAATCCTCCACATTGAGCGCGGCGGGCGTCATGAGGATGCGATTGATTTCGTTTGCCGTAATGAGTTCGGGATTGAGCACGAGGTCAATGTCAAAATTTTCCTTGAGATAGCGCCCCGCCTCTACGGTGAAATTCATGTCACGGATGCGTGCGATCGTGTGCGTAATGCCGTGCTTCTTTGCGAGTACGCAGGCGACAATGTTCACCTCGTCGCTCTCCGTCACAGCGATGAGGATGTCCGCACTCTTGATGTCGGGGTCGTTCATCGTGAGCGGGCTTGCGATATTCGCCTCGATCGTCAGCACGTCGAGCGTCGTCTTTGCCGCCTCAAGCTGGCTCTCCTCGCCGTCCACCACGACGACATCCATGCCCTCCTCCGAGAGCAGCGCCGCAATACTGTAGCCCAGCCTCCCCGCACCTGCGATTACGATCCGCACAATGAGTCCCTCCTGCGTATACTGAATGAAATATAAAGAAGTATACCATAGATTCGCGGTAAGTTAAACTTATACGTGAGGAACAATGCGCTTTCTTTTGTCGCAGCGGCAATTTTGTGTTAGACTATCCCTATGGAAAATTATGAAGGGGGAGATCACTTGCTGTGCTTTTCGGGGGTGTCCGTGGATTACGGGACAGGGACGGATGCTGTGCACGCGATTGCGGACACGAGCCTCTGCGTGGAGCGGGGGACAGTGCTCGCGCTGATCGGTGCGTCCGGCTGCGGCAAGTCCACGCTCCTGCGCGTGGGGGCGGGACTTGTGCGCCCGACTGCGGGGACAATCACGTCGGATGGCATGCCCATTGACCCGCGCACGCTGCGCATTGGCTTCCTGCCGCAGAACTACGGTCTGCTCGCATGGAAGACGGTGCGCGAGAATATCCTGCTCGGCGCACAGATCAAGGGGGAGTGGAGCACCGAGCGGGTGTCGGCATTTGATGAACTCGTCGCAGATCTTGGACTCTCCGACCTCTTGGAGCGCTATCCGCGTGAACTCTCGGGCGGACAGCAACAGCGCGTGGGGCTTGCGCGCGTCTTTCTGCTCGCCCCCGATCTCCTGCTGATGGATGAGCCGTTCTCCGCGCTCGATGCGATTACGCGCGAGTCCATGCAGGAGGTATTCCTCTCGCTGTGGAAAAAGCAAGCTGTGACGACCCTGCTCGTGACGCATTATGTCGAGGAGGCACTGACGCTCGCAGGGCGGATTGCAGTCATGCGCGGGACGCCGGGGCGCGTTGCCGAGATCATGGACAATCCCTATGCGGGCGACCTCGCGCACCGTTCCTCTCAGGCGTTCTTTGCGATGGGGCAGGAGCTGCGCGCAAAGATCGAGGGAGGCGTATGATGGCGAAGATTTCACTGCGGATGTTCGTGCTTGGCATCATCTTCTCTCTTGCTCTTTGGGCGGTTGTTGCACATCTTCTCGCGATGCCCGTGATCCCGCCGCCCGAGCAAGTGCTACTGCGTCTCGCACAGAAATTTACAGACGTGATTGCCGTTCATGCGGGCTACAGCCTGATGCGCATTGTGCTCGGTCTCACTGCTGCCGTTGCCGTGGGCTATCCCGTCGGCGTTCTGATGGGATATTTCCCGCGCGTGAACCGTCTGCTCGCACCGCTCCTCTACCTGACCTATCCCGTGCCGAAGATTGCGCTGCTGCCCGTGGTCATGCTGCTCTTCGGAGTGGGGGAGACAAGCAAGCTGCTGCTTGTCTTCCTCATCATCGTCTTTCAGGTTGTCGTTGCCGTGCGCGACGCCGTTGCCGTGATTCCCGCCGAGACCTATGCGCCGCTGCGCGTTCTGGGCGCGTCCTTTGCGCAGATTGTGCGCCACATCATCGTGCCCGCCTCACTGCCGAAGTTCATCACGGCTGTGCGCGTGGCGATGGCAACGGCGATCTCCGTGCTGTTCTTCACGGAGACGTTCGGCACGCAGTACGGCATCGGCTACTATATTATGGACGCGTGGCTGCGCGTGAACTACCTCGATATGTATGCGGGCATCGTTGTTCTCAGTACGATGGGGCTGCTGCTCTTCGCCCTGCTCGACTGGGTGGAGCGGCGTCTGTGCGCATGGAATCGATCGTAAATGAAAAGAGCGGCTGATCGTGCAGTCGCTCTTTTCGTGTCTAGCGCATCAATGCGAATCCATTTGTATCGAAGTAATTGATCCCGCCGTCTGCCGCGCGGGTGAAATAGATCGCATCAAAGTGGAGGCGATAGTCTCCTGCCTCGTACTCCTGCAATTCCTTTGGGAGAGAGAAAGTATTGTGCTCCTCCGCGTACGCTGTCACGCGGTCGATATAGGGGGCGAGGTCGATGAGCTCCTCGGTTCCGTCTGCCCGCCTGATGGTAAGCAAGCCCTCGGGGGTTATATCTTCTCTGCTGAATCGGCGGAGCGTTTGATATCCCGAAATATCCATTGCTTCGCGGGCGTCAAATGAAATATCATAGATCTTTGTTTGTCTGAGCCCTTTGACGCCGTAACTTTCGCTGATAATATTGGCGGCGAGCGGGGAGCTCTCCTCTCCAATGTAGAAGGCGATGTCCCTGATCTCCTCGATCAGTTCGGGCGGCGTATCATCTCTTATGATGAACTGCCCGTCCTGCACAAGATCGTTCTCCGTGAGGATGCGGCTCAGCCGCACCTCCTGACTGTGCTGCGGCACGTCGATAATGTTGAGCGGGGTGAGGGTAAAGATGAGCGCGAGGATGGCGGCGCACAGGTAGATCTGCTGCGGTTTCTTCCTCAAAAATGCGACGATAAGAGCATAGATGCCGCAGACGGTGCAGATCATCGAGGCGTAGCGTGCCGTCGTCAGCCCATACGCCTCATAGCGCAGATACACGCCGTAGAGCTGGATGGCGAGGATGGGGAGGAAGAGGAGAAGCCCCCATTTCAGAAAGCGTGTGAAAAGCGAGAGACGATTTTGCTCCGCGAGCGTGCCGAAGAAGAATGTGAAGGCAAGGAGAGCGAACGAGGCGTACCAGTTCATTGTGCCGACGGGCATCTCACCTGCCAGAATAATTTTGCCCACGTAGAGGTAGAGCACGAGGAGGAGCAGGGCGTAGACGGGGAAGAGGAGATAGAGCAGGACTTTTTGCGCGGCGGCAGGGAAGGAATAGCGAGCGCCCGCTTGTGGCAGTGTGCCGAGAAATGCGCCCGCGCCCCACAGCCCATACGCTGTCAGCCCGATGAAGAGATAGACCGTCTCTGCCGTCCATGAGGCGGCGTCGGTTACAACGAGTGCCCAGAATGCGGCGGCGCAGGTCATGAGTCCGAGGAAGAGCAGGATGCTCGTCCCAAGTGAAAAGGCAGCTGCAAAGGTGAGGGCGGGCAGTCCCGTCGCATTGTTTGCGCGTTCAAGGAAAAAGAGCGCGAGGAAGGAGAGTGCGAGCAAAACGCCGCCCGTTCCGATCAGCAAATGCCTGCTCGGTATTTCCACGCCATACCACAGGGCGGCAAGCACGATGAAGAGCGCGATGGAAACGGCTGCGCCGATCAGGATCGGCCGTTTCTGCGGAAAGGCGTCTGTGAGCAGCTGACATGCAGCCGCTGCCAGCCATGCGGCAAAGAGCGCGGGCATGAGGCGGACGAGATGATCGAACAGCTCAGTACCCGCAGTGCCGAACGGCGATGTGCTCTCAGGGCGCAGCAGGATGATCGCTGCGGCGACGAGAAATCCGACGACCTGCCAGCAGACGGCGACGGGAAAGCGGCGGACAAGCGCGTGCGCCTGCCCCTTCAGATGCAGAATCCTCATGGAAATATTCAATGTGCTCCCCTCCTTAAGAAATTGCTGATAAAATGAAGTCCATGCCGACATTCTATCGTTCTGGTAATTTTCCGTCAATGCACATAGGATTAACCTCGTGAATACATCCCATAGATACCTTTACAATCCCCTCCGAAAAATGGTAAGATGGGCGCGTGGATTTTTCCGTGCGGACAGGGAATCTGTTCGGCTTTCTTTTAGGAAAAGGATGGTACGCAATATGAACGAGCTTCTCTATAAAATTCCTGCCAATACGCCGCGCGAGGAGGTCATTCGTCAGCTCAAGGCACATCCCGAGGTGCGCTTCGTCTCGCTCGTGGGGATCGATATGGCGGGCAACGATACAGATGAGAAGATCCCCGTGCGGATTTTTATTGAGGACATTGAGAAATTCTACAACGGAACAGCCGTGCAGACGGACGGCTCCTCTGTCGTCCTGCCGAAGATTGCAACGATCAATAACGCGAAGGTGGATCTTCCGATCGATCCTGCGGTCAACTGGTTCGTGGACTACGATCCCGAGAGTTCGGACGAGGAGATGGGGCTGCCCATCGGGACGCTGCGCATCCCATCCTTTATCATTCACGAGGAAAAGCGCGTCGACTCGCGTGCCGCACTTGTGGATACACTCGCCTATGTCAAGCAGGAGCTGCTCGATTTCTTCCACGCAAATCCGGAGATCTCGGGATCGCCGAGCCTGAACGGGAAGGACATCGTGGACATTGCGTTCACGTCGGCGACGGAGCTCGAGTTCTGGGTCAAGACGCCGCTTGATGACAATGCGTCCATTGAGGAGATGTCCGCCTCGCAGGTGATGAACGAGCAGTATTGGGAGCGCACGCATGGCGCTGTGCGCACGGCGCTCGAGGACTGTCTCATTCAGCTCGATAAATATGGCTTCCACATGGAGATGGGGCACAAGGAGGTTGGCGGACTCAAGGCGCAGATCGACGAGAATGGCCGCATGACGCACGTCTGCGAGCAGATCGAGATCGACTGGCAGTTTGACAACGCCGTGCAGGCGGCGGACAACGAGCTCTTTGTCCGCACGTTCGTTCGCGAGATTTTCCGCCTCTACGGGCTCGAGGTCAACTTCAAGGCGAAGCCGCTCATCGGGCTTGCGGGCAACGGCGAGCATACGCATCTCAGCCTCGCGGCGATCACAAAGGACGGCAAGCGCCACAGCCTCTTTGCCGCAGACGATCAGAATGCAGACTATATGAACGCCGTCGGCTACGGCGCGCTTATGGGGCTTCTCAAAAACTACGAGGCGATCAATCCGTTCGTCTCCGCGACAAATGATGCGTTCAACCGTCTGAAGCCGGGCTTCGAGGCACCCGTCTGTGTCGTTACCTCGTTCGGTGCATCGCCCGCGATTCCCTCGCGCAACCGCACGGTGCTCGTGAGCCTCATCCGCGATCTGAAGAGCCCTCTTGCAACGCGATTCGAGCTGCGCGCAACGAATCCGTATTCCAATACTTATCTCGTTATCGCGGCTTCCTATCTCGCGATTCTCGACGGTATCAAGCATACGGCGGGCCGCACGACGGCGGAGCTGCTCAGCGAGCTGTCGAAACAGCCGGGGGAGAAGGGCTTCTACCTCGAGACCGACCGCGCCTATCGGAGCGAGGAGGATGTCTTCGAGTACTATACGGCGGACGAGCGCAACGCGCGCTTTGGCAAGCCGCCCGCGACCGTCTGGGAGAACATGCTCGGCTTTGACCTCTACCCCGAGAAGGTGGCGGTGCTCACGGCGGGCAATACGCTCCGCCCGCAGATCATCGACTCGTTCCGCACGGGCGCGCTCCTGCGCTGGAAGATCGAGCTCATCAGCCGCATCATCCCCGAGAACCGCAAGCTCGTCCGCCGCATGACGGAGATCAAGAGCGATTTCGTCACGGATCAGGATGCCTATATGTGGAACAAGATCCACGATCTACGCATCTACCTCGCAAAGGACACGATCGACGACAAGGCACTCTTCACCCTACTCATCAAGGCACTGAATGAGGGCGACTACCCAACGGCGTCCGCGCTGCAGCTTGAGATGTATGCGAAGATGGAGGAGCTCAAGGGGCTCTACGAATGCTATAAAAAGAATATGATCTGACCGTAAGAGGCTCTGTCGAAAATTCGGCGGAGCTTCTTTTGAAAAATAAAAGTCAAAAAATCAAAAATTATATTTGACTTTTTGACCTTATCTGTTATAATGGAGACATAAACATGAAATGAACTGTGGAGGGTATAGATATGGAACAGGATAAATACACAGCGCGGACGCTTGCGGCACTGCAATCGGCACAGCAGATTGCTGCAATGCGCTATCATCAGGAAATCACGTCGGCGCACGTGCTGCTCGCACTTGCAAAGGAGCCGGAGGGGCTGCTCGCGACGATCTTCGAGGTCTGCAATGTTGACCTGCCGATGCTCAAGGCACGGCTCGAAAAGGAACTTGCCGCCATCCCGAGCGTGCGTGGAACGAACCGTCTCGGCATGGGCATGGATATGGTGCGCGTGCTCGGGCGTGCCGAGGAACTGGCGAAGTCGATGAAGGACGAGTACGTCTCGACGGAGCATCTCCTGCTCGCACTCGTCACGGACGGGAGCGACGAGGTGCAGGCGATTGCGCGTGAGTTCCGGCTGACGAAGAGTGCGGTGCAGGATGCGATCCAGAAACATCGCAAGCAGAATGTCACGAGCGACAACCCCGAGGAGGGGTATCAGTCGCTCGAGAAATACGGGCGCGATCTGACAGCGGCGGCACGTGCGAACAAGCTCGACCCCGTGATCGGACGCGACGAGGAGATCCGCCGCTCGATCGAGATTCTCTCGCGCCGCACGAAGAACAACCCCGTGCTGATCGGTGAGCCGGGCGTTGGCAAGACAGCGATTGTCGAGGGGCTTGCCCGCCGCATCGTGGCGGGGGATGTGCCCGAGTCGCTGAAGAACAAGACACTCTACTCGCTCGACATGGGCGCGCTTGTCGCGGGCGCGAAATTCCGCGGCGAATTCGAGGAACGTCTCAAGGCGGTACTCAATGAGATTGCAAAGTCTGAGGGGCAGATTCTCCTCTTCATCGACGAGGTGCATACAGTTGTCGGTGCGGGCGCTGCTGAGGGGGCAATGGATGCGGGCAACCTCCTGAAGCCCTTGCTTGCGCGCGGTGAGCTGCGCTGCATTGGTGCGACGACGCTGAACGAGTATCGTAAGTATATCGAGAAGGACACGGCGCTCGAGCGCCGCTTCCAGCCCGTCATGGTCGGCGAGCCGAGCGTGGAGGACACGATCTCGATTCTGCGCGGGCTCAAGGATCGCTACGAGGTGCATCACGGCGTCCGCATCCGCGATGCGGCTCTTGTCGCGGCGGCAACGCTCTCGGATCGCTACATTTCCGACCGTTTCCTGCCGGACAAGGCGATCGACCTCGTCGATGAGGCGGCGGCGAAGCTGCGCACGGAGATCGAGTCCATGCCCGCGCCGCTCGATGAGATTCGGCGCAAGAGCCTCCAGCTCGACATCGAGGAGGAGGCACTGAAAAAGGAGACGGACGAGGCATCGAAGGAAAAGCTCGCCGCTCTTGTTGCGGAGAAGGAGCAGCTCCACACCGAGGAAGCGAAACTCCAAGCAAAATGGGAGAGTGAAACCCAGGCGATCCTGCGCGTGCGCGCCATCAAGAAGGAGATGGACGAACTGCGCGGCGAGATGGAGTCGGCGGAGCGCTCTCAGGATCTCGCACGCGCTTCGGAGCTGAAATACGGCAAGATGCCGGAGCTCGAGAAGAAGCTCGCGGACGAGGAGGCGGCGATTGCCGCGCAGTCCGAGGGTGAGCGCATGCTCAAGGAGGAGGTCGGCGAGGAGGACATCGCGCGTGTTGTCAGCCGCTGGACGGGGATTCCCGTGACGAAGATGATGACGGGCGAGCGCGAGAAACTGCTCCGCCTCGAGGAGGTGCTGCATGAGCGCGTCGTCGGGCAGGACGAGGCGGTAACGGCGGTCAGCGAGGCGATCCTGCGTGCACGTGCGGGCATCAAGGACCCGAACCGTCCGATCGGCTCGTTTATCTTCCTCGGCCCCACGGGTGTGGGCAAGACCGAGCTTGCAAAGACGCTTGCCGAGTCCCTCTTTGACGATGAGCGAAGCATGATCCGCATCGACATGAGCGAGTATATGGAGAAGCACAGCGTCTCGCGTCTCATCGGCGCGCCTCCGGGCTATGTCGGCTACGATGAGGGCGGCCAGCTGACGGAGGCGGTGCGCCGCCGCCCGTACAGCGTCATTCTGCTCGACGAGATCGAGAAGGCACATCGCGACGTGTTCAACGTACTGCTTCAGATCCTCGACGACGGGCGGCTCACGGACGGCAAGGGACGCGTCGTGAACTTCAAGAACACCGTCATCATCATGACGAGCAACCTCGGCTCGCATGAGATCCTGAGCAAGGACTACGCAGAGGCGGAGCAGGCGGTGCGTGCACTTCTGCGTGAGTATTTCCGCCCCGAGTTCCTGAACCGCGTGGATGATACGATTGTGTTCAAGGCACTCAGCAAGGACGACGTGAAACACATCGCAGCGATTATGCTCGCGGCACTCAGCAAGCGTCTTGAGCGGCAGGCGGACATCCAGCTCACATGGGATGATGCGGCGCTTGCGGCACTCGCGGAGGAAGGCTTCGACCCCGACTTCGGTGCGCGTCCGCTCCGTCGTCTGCTCACGCACACGGTCGAGACCGCCCTCTCGAAGAAGATCATCGCGGGTGATGTGCGCGGCGGTGATGTCGTGGAGCTTGGCTATGACGGGACGGAGTTTACGTTTAAGACCCTCTGAATATCTTGAGACTGCTCTTTTCGGGGCAGTCTTTTTCTTTGTTTCGTACCAAAGGTTACAGCCTTTCTTCACCGACCTGCGTTATAATCATCACATAGAGATGACAAAGAGCATTTGATATATAAAGGAGCTTTGACGATGGAGAAGATACTGGATCTGAAAAAGACGGTCGCCGAATTGGTGGAGGAGAATCCCGAAGTCAGTGAGATTATGGCGGAGATCGGCTTTAAGGAGATTACAAACCCCGTTGCGCTGAACGTGATGGGGCGCATCATGACGATTCCGCGCGGCGCGGCGGTGAAGGGCATCGACCTCGCGAAGGTGATTGCGGCATTTGAGGAGCGCGGATATCAGGTGATCAGCGATGATGCACAGTCGCGGCAGGGACGCATTCGGAACTTCATCGAACGCCTGTCGAGCGGCGAGGATCTCGACTCCGTTCGTGCGGACTTCGTACAGGAGTTCAGCCACGTTGACGCGCAGGAAATCATGACGGCAGAGCAGACCCTCATCAAGGAAGGAATGCCCGTCAGTGAGGTGCAGCGCCTCTGTGACGTGCATTCGGCGCTCTTTCACGGCGTGGCGAGCGAGCCGCCGCCGGGTGCGCTCTCACATGATGAGATACATGCGCAGGCAGCATCGGTGAACCCTGATGATATCGACGCACTGCCCGAGGCACATCCGCTTACGATCCTGCGCGCGGAGAATGCGGCACTCGAGACCCTGCTCGACACGATTGAGGCTGAGCTGGACGGCGCAAAGCGGACGGATGTCATGTTCCAACACATTCTTGCGCTCGGCGATGTGCGCTCCCACTACATCAAGAAGGAAGAGCTGCTGATGCCGCTTCTCTACGATTACGGTGTCACAGGACCCTCGCAGGTCATGTGGGGCATCGACGATGAGATGAAGCGCGAGCTTGCCATGATTATCAAGGCGCTCAAGGCGGATGAAGAGACGCTGCCCATGTATGAGGCGCGGATCCGTGCACTCACGCAGCGCATCCGCGAGATGATCTTCAAGGAGGAGAAGATTCTCTTCCCACTCAGCCTGCGCTATTTCACGCAGATGGAATGGTATCGCTGCTATCATGACCTGCCGGACATGGGCGTCTCGTTCGGCGTTCCGATTCCCGTGTGGGCAGAGGCGCAGCCGTGGCTCGATCAGGAGGCAGCGCGTCTCGCACAGTCTCAGGTGGGAGGGAAGCTCCAGTTCCCGACGGGCGAGCTGTCGATGGAGCAGCTGACGACGATCCTCCAGCTACTGCCCGTGGATATCACGTTTATCGACAAGGACGATGTCGTCCGCTTCTTCACGAACGAGGGGCAGGTCTTTACGCGTCCGCTGTCTGCACTTGGGCGCGATGTGATGAACTGCCACCCGCCCGAGATCATCCCCGTGGTGCGAAATCTGATCGCCGACTTCAAGGCGAAGAAGCGCACGCAGATGATCGTGCACCGCTACATCCGTGAGCGTCCGATCCGCGTGCAGTATCAGGCGATGTATGATAAGTCGGGCGAGTACATCGGCACGGTCGAGTTCGTGACCGACCACGCAGAACCGCTGGAAAAATTCCGTCGCTGAGACGTGACATAAGGATATGACAATACAATGAGTTCTTAGGCATGAACTGGCACGAAGCCGCTTCATGCCTTTTGTGATGGGGGTCCTTTAGTCTTGACATTGTTTATTGAAGTACGTACTATGATACTAGTAGTTGTATAAGGAGGGGCAGAAATGAACAAACGTGAAGCCTATGAAAGTCTTGTACAAGACGCGCGGGAGTTCTATCGGAAACAGGATGGATCTTCTTTTCTGATGCCGCTTGATAAGACGTTTGGTGTTTGTAAAGAAATCAATCTTTATACCTATTGGCAGGGCAGAGGATATGCCAAAACGACGCCGGAAATCAAATACTTGTTGGTTGGACAGGATTGGGGCAACCCATATTCTGCGC
This sequence comes from Selenomonas sp. FOBRC6, assembly GCF_000286455.1. GTDB lineage: Bacteria > Bacillota > Negativicutes > Selenomonadales > Selenomonadaceae > Centipeda. The sequence goes on along the minus strand of NZ_ALKG01000053.1, from coordinate 16,769 downwards.
CGAAGACGTTTCAAGATCGAATCAGAGAGATTATCAGCGGAAAAGACTTACCGTATATCAGTGACGAAAAGAAAATGGACAGTGGGTTTCAAACGGATAAAAACTTGATTGAGCTCTTTCGTCATTTGGGTTATGAAATTGCACAACAGCAGTACGATGAGCTTTTCTTTACGAATTTTTGCTTGGGCTACCGGCGTAAAGAAAGCAGCAGGGGCATGACGAAGAAACGCATGAATAAGGACATGAAGCGTTTTCAGGAGTTATGTATCATATTGCAGCCAAAGAATATTTTGTGCTTGGGACGTATGAGTTTTGAATGTGTTTATAAGGCACTTGTAAAAGGATCCAGAATACCATATAAGGGCTATATGAAATACATCGAAGAACATCCACAGATCAAAGCGGATCTTGCGTATGGGGGCGGGGTGATCTATCCGCTGGCACATTGCGGCAGTCTTGGGATAAGGAATCGACCATTGGAGCAGCAAATTAAAGATTGGAAGCGGGTTGGGGGAGACCTCCATGCAATGAGATGAAAAGGAGGAGCTGCGATGTCTCGGCAGGAACGCAGGCGAGTCGCGGAAGAAACCATACAGGTTACGCATCAAGGCAGGTACCAAAAGCATGGAAAAACAATAGTTCTTCCCAATGAGGACTATAGCGCAGCAATTCTCATAGATGCCAAGGAGGCAAAACGCTGTGGAGAAGTTGTAAAAAGTGGCTGCTCGATATCAGATACGCCCGATATCTACGTCTTGGATGCAGATTCTTTTGCCTGTGCCGAGGGAATGGAGAACGTCCTCGTAATGAATTTCGCCAATGCACATGTACCAGGCGGCGGGTTTCGAAACGGCGCAAATGCACAGGAAGAATGTTTGTGCAGAGAGAGTACGCTCTATCATTCCATAGGCGGCGATGTGGCATACGAGATGTATGACTATAACAATCGTCGAAAAAATGCCTGTGATTCCGACTACATGATACTATCACCCCATGTATGCGTCTTTCGGGATCTTCATGATGATTTTTTGGACGAGCCGTTTCTGACCTCTGTCATTACGATTCCCGCGCCAAACCGCAACGGTGCGGCACGGGAGGTTTCTCCCGCTGTGCTGTCCCGTGTAATGAAATCGAGGCTAAGGAAAATGTTTGCCGTTGCCGCAGCGCATGGGTATTCGTCTCTCGTTCTTGGCGCATGGGGATGCGGGGCATTTGGGCACGATCCATATAGCGTTGCAAAGTATTTTTATGATATTCTTATGGATGAAGGGTATCACAAATACTTTCAGACAATAGCATTTGCAATTATTGATAGAGGTGAAAAGAAAAATTTTCACGCATTTGCAGACGTATTTCAGGATGTTGGAACAATATGCACCAATGATACATCTGAAGCTGTGACAGCAGTATCGGGATTTTATCAAACAAATCATCCGTTCATCACATACAACTTTTCGCAGGAAAACATTTCGCCTGAGAATATGGGGTATTCCTATGGCACAACGAAGAACGGAATTCCCTTTATGGCAGAAATCTGGGAGCAGACCGATGGCGATCGGGCTGTGGCATTCTATCTTCCTGTTATGGAAGGCTTCATGAAGCTTGAGGGCGTGCCGCTTGTCAATGAAGCAACCGATACGAAGACCTTTTTTGTTCAAAAGCCGGTCAAGGCGTTTCATGCTTTGTGTGTCGGTATGGCGGACGGCGGCATGGTGGACGATTTAAGCGTCCTGTTTGCTTATGTCAGGTTTTTGGAAGAATGTAATTTGCTTGCATTTTCAACCGACCTCCAAAATGCGTATGCATTTCTCTTGACGGATGTGACGGGGCATGATCTGATTGCGATTACGATATCGCTCACAATAGAGGGGGAGACGGTGGCATCTACGCCGCTTTCCTGGATTCCGTTTCACCATCCGTCCCCCAAGAGAACACATCTGCGTTTGGTGTAGCGCATTCAAAAAGGAACGTGGGCGCATATAGATTGAAGCCTGTCAAGAAAAATACTTGACAGGCTTTTCGTTTGCCGCTATAATTCCAACAGTGTTTAGAAACAGGTGATGTGCATGGAGCGACTTTACGAGCTCGCACGGCTGTATGACCTCTATGGAGGACTTCTCACGGGAAAACAGCGCGAATGTCTGCGTCTGCACATTGCAGAGGATTTCTCGCTCGCGGAGATCGGCGAGGAGTTGGGCATCACGCGGCAGGCGGCGCATGACAACATCCGCCGCGCAGAGCGTGCGCTCACAGAGATGGAGGCGACACTCGGGCTTCTCGCACGTCAACAGGCGCAGGAGCACGCACTTGCTGCGGTCTGTGCGGAGCTGCGTGCACTCAGAGAACCGATTGCGTGCACCGATGTGTGGCGCATCGCGGACGAACTGGAACAATACACATCACAGGATGATACGAAGGAGGTGGGAGAATGATCTTTGAGAATCTGTCCGATCGACTGCAGGGGATCTTCAAGAAGCTGCGTGGACATGGCAAGCTGACCGAGGACGATGTGAACGATGCCATGCGCGAGGTGCGGATGGCACTCCTCGAAGCAGATGTCAACTTCAAGGTCGTCAAGGACTTCGTCAAACGCGTGAAGGAGCGTGCCGTCGGGCAGGAGGTGCTCGACACGCTCACGGCGGCACAGGCGGTCATCAAGATCGTTGACGAGGAACTGACCGCGCTGATGGGCGGGACGGAGAGCCGTCTCAACATCAGTCCGAACCCGCCGACCGTCATCATGCTCGTCGGTCTCCAAGGCTCGGGTAAGACCACCTCGGCGGGCAAGCTCGCGCTCATGCTCAAGAAGCAGGGCAAACGCCCGCTGCTCGTCGCGGACGACATCTATCGCCCCGCTGCGATTAAGCAGCTCGAAGTGATCGGCGAAAAGGTCGAAGTGCCCGTGTTCTCGCAGGGGCAAGAGGATGCCGTCGCCATCGCACGCGCAGCGATCGGACATTCGGCATCGCACGCGAACGATGTTGTTATCATCGACACAGCGGGACGCCTGCAGATCGACGAAACGCTCATGCAGGAGCTGGGCGATATCAAGGCGGCGGTAAAGCCGCACGAGATCCTGCTCGTTGTGGACGCAATGACGGGACAGGAAGCTGTCAACGTCGCGCAGTCCTTCGACGAGTCGCTCGGGCTGGATGGCGTCATCATGACGAAGCTGGACGGCGACGCACGCGGCGGTGCTGCGCTTTCGATCAAGGCAGTCACGGGCTGCCCCGTGAAATTCGTCGGTATGGGCGAGAAGCTCGAACCGCTCGAGGTGTTCCACCCCGACCGTATGGCATCGCGCATCCTCGGTATGGGCGACGTGCTCTCCCTCGTGGAGAAGGCACAGGAGAACTTCGATCTCGAGAATGCGAAGAAGATGGAGGCGAAACTTCGCCGCAACGACTTCACGCTCGACGATTTTCTCGATCAGCTGCAACAGGTGAAGAAGCTCGGATCGCTGAACAGCATCCTCGGCATGATCCCGGGAATGGGCGGTCTCAAGAAGAAGCTTGGCGATCAGGAATTTGATCTCGACGGCAAGGAGATGCGTCAGCTCGAGGCAATCATCCGCGCGATGACGCCGAAGGAGCGCGCGGACATCACCATCATCAACGGCAGCCGCCGCAAGCGCATCGCCGCGGGCAGCGGCACGCGCGTGCAGGACGTGAACAAGCTGCTGAAGCAGTTCGGCGAGATGCGCAAGATGATGAAGAAGATGAAAAAGATGAAGGGCAAGGGAGGAATGCCCTCCATGCCGTCGCTTGGCGGCATGGGGCTTCCGAAGATGCCATTCTTCAAGTAATATGCAGCAACGAAAGGTGGTGAAAATATGGCAGTCAAGATTCGTTTGAACCGCATGGGTGCGAAGAAGAACCCCTTCTACCGCATCGTGGTCGCCGACTCGCGCGCACCGCGTGACGGTCGATTCATCGAGATCCTTGGAAACTATGATCCGTCGAAGCAGCCCGCTGTCGTCAGCATTGACGAGGACAAGGCAATCGACTGGATGAAGAAGGGCGCACAGCCGACCGACACGGTCAGGAACATCCTGAGCAAGAACGGCACGATGGCGAAATTCGCCGAGGCAAAGCGTCAGAAGGACTGAAATACAGCGCTTCCGGGAGGGATCTCTACTGATGAGAGCTCTCCCGTTGGGAGCGTCTGTGTGCGATGAGGAGAGACGAACGGCGTGAAAGAGATAGTCGAGGTTATCGCAAAATCATTGGTCGACCATCCGGAAGCTGTTGTCGTTGACGAAACGCAGGATGATCAGGAGATCATATTAAGACTTCGCGTGGCGGAGGATGACATGGGCAAGGTCATCGGCAAACAAGGGCGCATTGCAAAAGCACTGCGCAGTGTTGTCAAGGCCGCTGCAACGAAGGAGAATAAGAGGGCGACGGTCGAGATCGGCTGAGCCCGTTGAGGGAGGCTTTCGCCAGTCCCTCGAAACGGCGCGCGTCTCAGACGGTCGCCGTTTTTGTTAGGAATCGCAATGTAGCAGCGATTCCTTTTCATAAGGAGAGATCAGAGTGGATTCTATTTCAATCAAGGTGCCCGTCACCGTCAAGGCAAAGCTGACGGAGAAGCTGCGCGCGAAGATGCTCAAGGAGATGGAGGAAGGCCTCAGCCGCGCGGAGCTCGAGGTGCAGCAGCTCGGCATTCAGGAGAAGCGCGTCATGCAGGAGGCGGAGCAGGGCGAGCTGACGCCGCAGGCGATCCAGCACATCAACACGATCCGTCAGGAGCGTCAGCGCCGCCTGGACTACATCGAGGAGACGCGCGCACATCAGGAGGAGCTGCAGAAATTCGTCGAGGGCGCGGAGATCGTGCAGGGTACGCTCGAGCGTCAGGTAGAGGCGAAGGTCGGCGACGATATGCGCGAGCTCATGAACGTCGAGATTCTGGTGGAAGATGACAAGATTATCGCCATCCGTTCCTGACGGGCGCATTGTAATCGGGCGCGTCGGTGCGGCGCACGGGATTCAGGGGGATCTGCGTATCATCCCGCTGACGGACTTTCCCGAGCGCTTTGCCGCGCTGCGTGAGGTCATGGTGGGCGATGAGCTGCTCCATGTTGAGCGCGTGAAACCGCAGGGGAAGAACGTCCTTATGCGCTTCCGTGAGTACGCTGTCCGCGAGGAGGCACAGCGTCTGACGGGGCGGCTGCTCACGGTCGCGCGCGCGGATGCTTCGCCGCTCGATGAGGGCGAATACTACGTCTTTGACATCGTGGGTCTCACGGTCTACGATGAGGCGAATCACGAGCTCGGCACAGTCGAGAACGTCATTCGCACGGGCAGCAACGATGTCTATGCCGTGCGTGCGGAGGACGGGCGCGAGATTCTCGTGCCCGCGCTACGCACGGCGGTACTGGCGATCGATGTGGCGGGCGGACGCATGACGGTGCGGCTGCCGGAGTAAACAAATGAAGGCGGACGGAGAGAACTGCTCTCCCTCCGCTTTTTTGCGCGCCTTTTCATCGGACTGCCTTTGCGGAAATCAATCTCTCGTGTTATAATGTATCAAAAAGTTTTGGTTCTTTTACTAAAGGGGACAAATTATGCTCACCTGCATCACGCACTCGCCCGAGGAGACGGCTCATCTAGCGAGTACCATCGGTAAAATCATCCACGAGGGCACGGTCATCTGCCTCGATGGAGAGCTTGGGGTGGGCAAGACCCTCTTTGTGCGGGCGCTCGCGCGTACGCTCGGTGTGGAGAGCGATGTGACGAGCCCGACGTTCAACCTCATGAACATCTACGAGGCGGCGTGTCCCATCGTGCATTTTGACCTCTATCGCATCGAGTCCGAGGAGGAACTCGAGGACATCGGCTTCTATGAGTATGTGGACGCGACCGAGGGCATTGTGCTGATCGAGTGGGCGGAGAAATTCCCCGAGGCGCTGCCCGAGGATCGCCTCGAGGTGCGTATTGATGCACTTGATGGAGAGGAGCGGCAGTTCATCTTTGCCGCAGAGGGGGAGAAGAGCACGGCGCTTTTGGAGGAGTTGAACGAGATTGTCGATCCTGAGCATTGATACCTCCTCGCAGGTCTCGAGTGTCGCTGTCCTCTCAGCGGAGCGCGTCGCGGCAGAACTGAGTATGCAGGGCGCGCTGACCCACTCCGAGACGCTCATGCCGCACATCGGGACGGCGCTCGAGATGGCGCGCGTGAAAAAAAATGAGCTTGAGGGCGTTGCCGTCAGCATCGGGCCCGGTTCGTTCACGGGGCTGCGCATCGGACTGGCGGCGGCAAAGATGATGGCGTATGCTCTGCACATTCCCCTGATTGCAGTACCGACACTCGAGGCGCTTGCCCATCACACGATCTGTGAGGGCGTGCGCCTCGTTCCCATGATGGACGCGCAGAAGGGCAATGTCTACGCGCAGGAATTTGCTTGGGAGGCAGGAGCAGAGGGGCTGACGCTGCGTGAGGCGCATCCGCTCGTGATTCTGCCACGCACGGAGGTGCTCGCGGGGCTCGCGCATTCGACGCAGCCCGTCCTCCTGCTCGGGGACGCCATGCAGAAGAAAGGCGTGGACGAGCTGCCCACGGGCGTCCGTCTCGCTCCGATTCACGCGCGTATGCCGCGCGCGGCGTGCGTAGGCCTTGCGTCGCTCACACGTCTTGCTCGCGGGGCGGTGGATGATCCTGTCACCATCGCGCCGCTCTACTTGCGCCGCAGCGAGGCAGAGGTGTTGTGGGAGAAGCATCATGGCGCGGAGGGAAGGCAGTGATTTCGTTTCGTCCGCTACGCGCGGAGGATGCGGAGGGCGTGGCACGCGTCGAGCGTGAGAGCTTCCCGACGCCGTGGTCGCGCGAGGATTTCTGGCGCGAGGCGTCGAATGACTTTGCGTGCTATATCGTCGCACTTGAGGATGAGGAGATCGTCGGCTTCGGCGGCTGCTGGATCTCGTTCGAAGAGGCGCAGGTGACGAATATTGCGCTTGCTTCCTTGCATCGTGGGCGCGGTCTGGGCAAGCCTCTCATGACGCGGCTCATGTGCGCGGCGGCAGAGCGCGGTGCGGAACGCATGACGCTCGAGGTGCGCCCGTCGAATGCGCCCGCGATCCGTCTCTATGAGGGACTGGGTTTTGCGGCGATCGGCGTGCGCAGGAAATACTATCAGGACAATGGGGAAGATGCCATTCTGATGTGGCATACGAAGCTAAAGGAATTTGTGGATGAAAGATGTTCAGCAGAAACTGACGCTCGGGATTGAGACGAGCTGTGATGAGACCTCCGCCGCCATCCTGCGTGGCACGCGCGAACTGCTCTCCTGCGTCATTGCAACGCAGATTCCGATTCATCAGAAATACGGAGGCGTTGTGCCCGAGATCGCCTCGCGCAACCATATCCTGAGCATCCTGCCCGTCGTGGAGCAGGCGCTTGATGAAGCGGGGACGGCGCTCTCGGAGATCGATCAGGTCGCCGTCACCTACGGACCGGGTCTCGTCGGTGCGCTCCTCGTCGGTGTGTCGGCGGCAAAGTCGCTTGCCTTTTCCCTCGATGTGCCCCTCATCGGCGTCAACCATCTCGAGGGGCATATCTTTGCGAACTTTCTCGCACATGCGGAACTCACGCCACCCTTTATGGCGCTCGTTGTTTCGGGCGGGCATACGGCGCTCGTGGATGTCGCGGACTACGAGACGTTCCGCCTGATGGGCAGAACGCGCGACGATGCGGCGGGTGAGGCGTTCGACAAGGTGGCGCGTGTCATGGGACTGCCGTACCCCGGCGGCCCCGAGATCGACAGGCTTGCGCGTGAGGGGAACCCCGCCGCGATCGATTTCCCGCGTGCGCTCGCGCAGGAGGGGAACTATGAGTTCAGCTTCAGTGGGCTGAAATCCGCCGTGCTGAACTATATCAACAGTGAGAAGATGAAGGGGCATGCGCTGAACAAGGCGGATATTGCCGCCTCGTTCCAGTCCACCGTGGTGGAGGTGCTCGTACACAAGGCATTCGAGGCGATCCGCGAGGCGGGACGCGATATGCTCGTGCTCGCGGGCGGTGTTGCAGCGAACAAGTCGCTCGAGCGCCGTCTGCGCGAGACGGCAGAGGCGGAGGGCATCCGCTATCTTTATCCGCCGCCGCGTCTCTGCACGGACAACGCCGCGATGATCGCGTGCCGCGGCGTATATGCTGCGGCGGCGAGCAAGTACAGCGATCTCTATCTGAACGCCGTGCCGGGGCTGGATTTTGCATAAATGTTGGAGCTGATGTGAGCGCGTTGGCTCTTTTTCTTTGTCCATAAGCCTTCATGACAAAGAGCAAGGTCTTTTCATTGCATAGATGAATCGCATTCGTTATAATGAATCCATCGGTGGTCGAAAGGGGGCGGGGACATGGAGCTGTCGGAACGCGCACGGTCGATTCTCGCCATCCTTGGCGCAGGTACAAACTATGTGCCCGCAGAGAAGATCGCCGCCGAAATCGGCGTCAGTGCACGCACGGTGACGCGCGAGATGCACGGCATCGAGATGTCGCTCATGCCCTACGGCATCACGCTTCTGCGCCGCACGGGCGCGGGCTTTATGCTCGCGGGCGATGCGGAGGATCTGAGTGCTCTGCGTCACCGCCTTGACGCCGCTGCGGATGCGCAGTGCGAGCTTTCGCCCGCACTGCGGCGCTCGGTGCTGACGACACGCCTGCTCATGGCGGACGAGCCGCTGAAGCTGTTCACACTCGCGCGGCTGCTGAATGTGACGGACAGCACGGTTAGTCACGATCTCGACCGTCTCCAACCGTGGCTCGCCGCGCAGGAGATCGCGCTCGTGCGCCGCCCCGGGCTTGGTGTCTATGTCGAGGGCACGGAACGCGCAATCCGCAGCGCGCTCGTCCGCAATATCCACGATCATGCGGACGAGGCAGAGCTACTTGCCCTCATCGGGGACGATGAGGATAGGCAGGGGGCGGCGCATGCGGCAGAGCGTGCACTCCTCGGACTTGTGGATGCGGCATATGTGCGCCGCATTGACACCGTTGTCGCAGAGGAGACGGCGGAGCGCAGCATTCCTGACACGGCACGCGTCGGCCTCGTCGTCCATCTCTCGCTCGCCGTGCGGCGGATGCAGCAGAGCGACGCGATTGCAATGGATGCAGGGACGCTTGCCGAGCTGCGGCGGACAGAGGATTTCAATGCGGGGCAGCGGATCGCACAGCGGCTGGGGGAGGCATTCTCTCTCACCGTGCCCGAGGCGGAGATCGGTTATATCACAATGCACCTCCTCGGCGCGCGCTCTGCAGCACTTCCCACGGGGGCGGGGCGGGTGGATAACTTCCGCCTCGTGCAGATCGCTCAGTCGATCATGCGCCTTGCGGGGGAGAAGAGTGGCGCGCCGCTCCTGCGCAGCCGTACGCTGCTCACGGGGCTTGTGAATCATCTCGCGCCCGCCCTGCACCGCCTGAAGCTCGGCATGGACATCCGCAATCCTCTGCTCGCACAGATGGAGGCGGAGCATCCGGAGCTGATGTCGCTTGCGCGCCATGCAGTGCGCGCGATGGAGGAGGAGGCAGGAGCACCGCTCCCCTCCGATGAGATTGCCTACATCGCAATGCACCTTGGCGCGGCGCTGACGGAGGCGGGTGGAGATCGTCCGACCGTGCGCGTACTCGTTGCGTGCCCAACGGGGCTTGGCACGAGCCGTCTGCTCGCAAGCCGCATTCGGCGCGCGTACGAGCGCATTCGCGTGGTCGGGGAGCTCTCCTCCCTCGCGCTCACAGAGCAGGAGGTCACGCGGCGCGGCGCAGATTTCGTTGTATCGACTGTGCCGCTTCCGCCGCTCCCCGTTCCCGTCATCGTTGCCAGCGCGTTTCTGACCGCGTCTGATCGGGCGCAGATCGATGCTGTGCTTGCCGTCTGTGCGCCGCACAGCGAGGCAGAGGTGCAGGAGAAGCCGCCCTTTGCGGAGGCGATGGCGGATATTCACCGTCTGAGCGGTGCGATTCACGCGCTCCTCACAGGCGTTCGTCTGCGTGAGGATGTGCAGGTGCAGTCCATCGAGGCCCTGGCAGAGACGGGGGCACATCTCCTCATCGGCGTGGAGGCAGCCGAGGAATTTGCGGCGGCACTGCTGCGGCGTGAGCAGATTGCTCCGACATGGGTTGCGCCGCAGATGATCCTGCTCCACGCGCAGACGGAGGCAACGGATGTGCCGCGCTTCGGCGTTCTGCGTCTTGCGCAGCCGCTTCCCTATGGGTATAGGGATGTGTGTACGGCGCTCGTTATGTGTGCCGCAGTCGAGGGCGGCGCTGTCGAAAAGCACGTCCTCGGACAGATTGCGGCGCAGATCGGGGAACGCCCCGCATTTGCGGATATTCTCGCGCATGGGGATGCGGAGGAGATTCGCCGCGCACTGGAATACGTTTTTGAAGAGCATTTCCGCGAAGTGTTGGAACGGCTCTTATAAATAAGGTTATATTCAATTTTTTTAGGGGGGATTATGATGAGTCAACAAGGTGGAGGGGCACAGGAGACCATGCAGAAATTTGGTCGTTTCCTGTCCGGAATGGTTATGCCGAACATCGGCGCATTTATCGCATGGGGCTTTCTGACCGCGCTGTTCATCCCGACGGGGTGGATGCCGAACGAATACCTCGCACAGGTCGGCGGTCCCATGAGCAAGTGGCTGATTCCTCTGCTCATCGGCTACAGCGGCGGCGCGGCGATCTATGGACATCGTGGCGGCGTCATAGCAGCGATTGCAACGTCGGGCATCATCGCGGGCTCGGAGATTCCGATGTTCCTCGGCGCGATGATTATGGGACCTCTGGGCGGCTGGATCATCAAGAAATTCGATGATGCGATCCGCGACAGCATTCCGGGCGGCTTTGAAATGCTCGTGAACAACTTCTCCGTCGGCATCCTTGGCGGCATCCTCGCGATGATCGCCTTTGCCATCGTCGGCCCCGTCGTCAGCGGCGCGAACGAAATCCTGCGCAGCGGCGTTGAGGCGATCGTCGCGCTCGGACTCCTGCCGCTCGCATCCATCATCATCGAGCCGGCAAAGGTGCTCTTCCTCAACAACGCGCTCAATCACGGCGTGCTCAGTCCGCTCGGCATTCAGCAGGCGCAGGAATACGGCAAGTCCATGTTCTTCCTGCTCGAGGCGAACCCGGGCCCTGGTTTTGGTATCCTGCTCGCCTACTGGCTCTTCGGCAAGGGCATGGCGAAGTCGTCCTCGCCGGGCGCCATGATCATCCACGTTCTCGGTGGTATTCACGAAATCTATTTCCCGTACATCCTCATGAAGCCCGTGCTCATCATCGCTGCGATTGCGGGCGGCATGTCCGGCGTCTTCACGCTCGGCCTCCTCGGCGGCGGTCTGATTGCACCGTCCTCGCCGGGCTCGATATTTGCGATCATTGCCATGACCCCGAGCGGCTCGGCGCTCTTTGCAAACCTCTCGGCATTTGCTGTTGCGACGGCGGTATCCTGCGCAGTCGCCTCCGTCTTCATCAAGATGTCGAAGGATGTCGAGGATGAGTCGCTCGAGTCCGCACGCGAGAGCATGAGCGACATGAAGAATCGCGGCAAGGATCTCCCTGCGGAGAAGAAGGTCGCGGGCAAGGATCTGAAGGTCATCGTCTACGCCTGCGACGCAGGCATGGGCTCCTCCGCCCTCGGTGCGGCTGCGCTGCGCAAAAAGCTCAAGAAGGACGGCTATACGGACATCTCCGTCACGAACTGCGCGATTGGCGCAATCCCGTCCGAGGCACAGCTCGTTATCTCGCATGAAAAGCTCGCAGAGCGCGCGCTTGCGGACTCGCCGCAGGCGGAGCATATCTGGGTGCGCGATTTTACGCAGAACAATGTCTATGAGATTGTCACCACGCGCCTCAAGGAAGCGGCTGTGGAGGCAGGTGCGCCCGCATCGGAGGCAGAGGCGGAGGCACCCGAGACGGTCGGTGCCGGCGTCCTGCTGAAGGAAAACGTCAAGGTCGGGCTCGCCACGGTCAGCCGCGAGGAGGCGATCACGGCGGCAGGCAAGATGCTCGTCGCGAGTGGCTACGTCGATGAGGGCTATGTGCAGGGCATGCTCAACCGCGAGCAGGATCTCTCCACTTACATCGGCAAGGGCATTGCCATCCCGCACGGTGAGAACGCCGTCAAGGATACGATCAAGAAGACGGGCATCGTTGTCTGCCAGTACCCCGAGGGTGTGAAGTTCGGCGATGAGACCGCACATCTCGTCATTGGCATTGCGGGCGTCGGCAACGATCATCTCGCCATTCTCGCGAACATTGCGACCATGGTCGGCGACTACACGGACGAGCAGCTCGCAGAGCTCTTCAAGACGAAGAGCGCCGATGAACTCTATGAAGTCTTCACGAAGGCGGATTGAAAGGAGCTTGTCATGAAACAGGCAATTCATTTCGGCGGCGGCAATATCGGACGCGGCTTCATCGGTGAGCTGCTTGTGCGCTCGGGCTATGAAGTCACCTTCGTCGACGTTGCAGAGGCACTTGTCAATGAGATCAATGCGCGCCGCGCCTACGACATCGAGGTCGTGGGCAACGAGCCGAAGACCATCCATGTGGAGCACGTCAAGGCGATCAACAGCAACACGAATCTTGAGGAACTGCTGGATGCGTTCGTCACGGCGGACATTGTGACCACCGCCATCGGCCCGAACATCCTCAAATTCATTGCGCCGAACATCGCGAAGGGGCTCGCGCGCCGCGTCGAGAAGAACGAGGCGCCGCTGAATATCATCGCGTGTGAGAACATGGTCGGCGGCTCGACCGTCCTCAAGAACTTTGTCTACGAGCATCTCGCGGACGATGTGAAGGCAAAGGTTGACCACTGCATCGGTTTCCCCGACGCTGCCGTTGACCGCATCGTGCCGATTCAGCACAACGACGATCCCCTGCTCGTCAAGGTCGAGCCGTTCTGCGAATGGGACGTCGACCGCAAGGGCGTCGTCGGCGCGGAGCCGCAGATCGAGGGTCTGACGTGGGTGGACAACCTCGAAGCCTACATCGAGCGCAAGCTCTTCTCCGTCAACACGGGGCATGCCTCCATCGCCTACATGGCGTATCTGAAGGGCATTGAGGACATTGCCGCCGCGATGCAGGACGAGGAGATTGTCTCCTTCGTCCGCCGTGTCTGGGCGGAGACGAGCGAACTGCTCATCGAGAAATACGGCTTTGACCGCGAAAAGCACGCGGCATACATCCGCACGGCGGAGGAGCGGTTCAAGAATCCGCACCTCTCCGATGCCGTGACGCGCGTTGCGCGTGGGCCGAAGCGCAAGCTCGGCGCAAAGGATCGCCTCGTCTCTCCTGCATCGCAGCTCATCGAGCGCGGCAAAAAGCCCGAGGCGCTGGCAACGGTCATCGCTGCTGCCCTCCGCTTCGACTACGCCGACGATCCCGAGGCGGTCGAGGTGCAGAACTACGTGAAGGAACATGGCTTTGAAAAAGCACTCACACACTTCACGGAGATTCCTGCGGGTACGGAGCTCTTCGATCTGATTCTCGCGAAGAATGCGGAACTGAAGAAGTAATTAAAAGCTCAATCATAGAGGGGGCTGCATGAGGTTATATGACCTTGTGCAGTTCCCTTTTTTACAAAATAGATTTATTTGATTTTTTATTGATTTATATATTGGCTTTTCTCTGTAATTAACTGCAAAAATATATATAGATACTTGATTTATATGGAATAATTTATTTGATTGTTTTATTGATTGTAATATGATATGATGTTGATCGGAAGAAGGTGAGAAGATGCCATTTCTTGATAATCAAATTGTTTCCATTATCCAAGAGGCGCGCGCATTTGAGAAGGAAACGCCGTGGATTGAGTTCAAGGTGAATCATGCGGCAACCCCCTTGGAGATCGGGGAGTATATCAGCGCGCTTTCCAACACCGCAGCACTTTACAACAAGACCCATGCGCTGATGATCTGGGGGATTGATGATGAGACGCACGAAATCCGTGGCACGGAGTTTCGACCTGCGCAGACGAGGCAGGGGAATCAGAGCTTGGAACTCTTCATCAGCACACAGCTTGAACCGCAGGTTCAGTTCTACTTTCACGAGGTCGTCATCGAGGACTGCACACTTATTTTGTTGGAAATTCATGCGGCAAATGCTTCGCCCGTAAAATTTCGCGGAATTGACTATATCCGCATAGATTCTCATAAAAAGAAATTGAAGGATTTTCCAGATACCGAGCGCGAGCTGTGGGCAACGCTCGGTCGAAAAGCGTTTGAAAGCATGATTGCATTGGAGGATATTCCCGCAGATTTTGTCCTGCGCCTCCTCAATTACCCCGCTTACTTTGATCTGTTATCCATGGATCTGCCGAATGATAAAGCTGGGATGATTGATGCGCTGCTGGCAGACCGCATGATCGTCAAGAATATAATGGGGAACTATAATATTACCAATCTCGGCGCTATTCTCTTCGCACACGATCTATCTGCATTTCCGTCCTTGGAGCGAAAAGCGCTGCGCGTTATTCAGTACAGCGATCATACGCGCCTGTACGCGGGCAAGGAGCGTGTCTTCAAATCTGGCTATGCCGTCGGGTTTGAGAACTGTGTCACCTATGTTTACGATAATTTGCCGTCGAATGAGGTGATGGGAAGGGCGCTGCGAAAAAACATTCCCATGTATCCCGAGCTGGCGATACGAGAGAGCCTCGCCAACGCCCTGATTCATCAGAATTTTTTTCTGCATGGCACAGGCGTGATGGTTGAGATCTTCTCGGATCGTGTTGAGATTACAAATCCGGGTACGCCGCTTATTGAAACGAATCGATTTCTGGACTATCCGCCGATCTCACGCAACGAGCAGCTGGCTGCGTTCATGCGGAGAATCGGTGTCTGTGAGGAACGCGGGAGCGGATTTGATAAAATTGTTCATGCGACGGAGGTATACCAGCTTCCTGCACCTGAAATAATGGTATATGAGAATATGACACGGCTTACATTGTTCTCTCCGCGTACATTCAGTAAAATGAGCAAGGCAGATCGCTTGCGCGCCTGTTATCTCCATGCCTGTCTGCGGCGCGTTCAGCGAGAATACATGACGAATGCCTCGCTGCGGGAGCGGTTTGCCGTTCCGTCACGCAACAGTGCGATGATTTCGAGGCTGTTGAGCGAAAGCTGCGAGGAGGGGCTTGTAAAGCTGGTGGATGAGGCGGAGACCGCTGCGCGAAGCCGCCGCTATATTCCATATTGGGCATAGGATGCAGAAAGGAAGCATTATGAACTACCGTAAAATTGGAAATCTCACGGTTTCCTCGATCGGGCTCGGGTGCATGGGCATGAGTCACGCATACGGCACTCCGGGGGATAAGGTGGAGATGCGGGAGCTGATTGCCGCGGCAGTGGATATGGGCATCACGCATTTCGACACGGCGGAGGTGTATGGCACGCCCGACGATCCGCATGACAACGAGAAGCTCGTTGGTGCGGCTCTCGCGCCGTATCGGAACAAGGTCGTCCTTGCAACAAAATTCGGCATTCACTTCGACATGAGCCTCTTGAAGCAGGGGAAGAGCCCCATTGTCTGCGATGCGCGCCCCGAGACGATCCGCCGCTCGGTGGACGCATCTCTCCAACGGCTTGGGACGGACTATATCGACCTCTACTATCAGCATCGCGTCGATCCGAAGATCCCCGCCGAGGAGGTCGCGGGCGTGATGAGCGAACTCATTGCAGAGGGGAAGATTCGCCACTGGGGCATCTCCGAGGCGATGGAGGAGGATATTCGCCGTGCACACGCCGTCTGTCCGCTCACGGCAGTGCAGAACCGCTACTCCATGATGGCGCGTGCATATGAATCGCTCTTTCCTGTGCTTGAGGAACGGAACATTGGCTTTGTCGCGTTCTCTCCGTTTGCGAACGGCGTACTTACGGGTGCATATGACAAAAACTCTGTGTTTGCGGCTGGAGATATGCGTGCACGGATGCCCCAGTTCAGTGCGGCGGCAATGGAGGAAAACGGTCAGCTGTTCGCACTTCTCCAAAACATCGCAGAGGAGAGGGGGGCGACCTGCGGGCAGATTGCGCTCGCGTGGATGCTCTGCAAGAAGCCGTACATCGTGCCGATTCCGGGGACACGAAAACGCGCACGCCTCATAGAGAATGCGGGGGCTGCGGACATCGCACTCACGTCTGAGGAAGTTGCTGCGATTGATGCACGTTTGGAGTCGATTCCAATGTCGGCTGTTTTTGGCATCCTACGAAACTAGCCGTGATGAATATCACTATCATGTAATAAATTTCATATATGCTGATAAATAATAAAAAGCCGGTCGGAATTTCACGATGAAGTTCCGACCGCTTCACTTATTTCGCAAATATCAAGAGATATGAAGCTTGTTCATTTTTGAAATAGCCTACAGCTATAGAAAATGTTAATACAAAATATGTATTTCATTTTTCTTTCATACCTGTGTTAAAATAAACCAAAGTTATGGAAGGGATAGCATATGGTTGAAATACGTTTGAACGATGTCAGTCAAATGTTTGAAGGGCGTGAAGTCCTGCATCAACTGACACATTCCTTTCATGGCGGCTGCGTAACAGCGATTGCGGGTGCGAATGGCAGCGGGAAATCGACGCTTCTGCGCCTTGCGGCACGGCTTATACTCCCGACATCCGGGACTGTTGATACATTTCTGGATGGTGCTCCTGTGAGCGGAGCGGCTTATCGCAGCCTACTCGCGATGGCGACGCCGGAGATGGAGCTGTATACGCGCCTGACGGTGCGGGAGAATCTCAGTTTTCTGCTCTCCGCACGCGGGG
>NZ_ALKG01000052.1 GCF_000286455.1 Selenomonas sp. FOBRC6 | reverse complement strand
ATCTTTGAAGAGTTATCACGAGTTCGGAAGCGCTGGATTGACTTATTTTGGAACTCACGAGTTACAAAGATGAGCGATAAGAACAGTATTCAGTATGAAACACTCACGCAAGGCTTCCGCGCAGTCGGTAGCAAGACAAGGCTAGATGATACTTACGTTCTAGCTTTCAAAGTAGGCGAGAAGCACACGCTGGAAAGCTTGAATGAAATTCTTTCAGAAGATGATAAAATCAAAATCGGTTACAAGTCTAAAATGAGCTTAGAAGAAGCTAAAAAGAGGTATCCTGATTGGTATCAGCGCCGAATTGTTGAGGGGCAAAAGAAACCGAGTGAAGATTTTGTCTTTCATCGACATCGTGGAATTTATGATAACTGGAAACAAAAGATTATCAGCGGTGCAGTTGTCGGAAAGCGTTACTATTGCCTTGAAAATCTTTGCTCGTTAGCGGTTCAATGTTGTATCAGTCCTGAAGAGTTGGAAAAGGATTGTAAAATGATTATGGAACATTTTGAGACCCTTACAAATGACGATAAGAACCATTTTACGCTATCTGACGTTATTTCAGCTCTTGCAACTTACTACCGTAATGATACAAACGCATTTACACGCAAAATTGAGTATATCAGCGAGCGCACAGGCATTCCGCTTCAAAGAGCCAAGCGAAACGGAAATACAAGGGCGGAACACGTTGAAATCATGAATTTCACAAGGCAATTAAAAGGGCGTAGAGATAGCAAATATCTAGGCGGTAGACCTGATAAGAAAGCAATCGTCCAAGAATGGCGCAAAAAGAAACCTTGGGGAAAGAAAACCGATTGTCAAAGAGACACAGGTTTATCACGTCCAACAATTTCAAAATATTGGAATGTTGAAACAGACGAGTAAAAACTACTCAAATCGATTTTAAGCCCTGAAACGTGTGTAGATAAGGGGTACATGGATTTTATCATTAAAATCATGAGTATTGTCCGAGAGTGATTGGTCTTGCGTATGGTTAACCCT
>NZ_ALKG01000051.1 GCF_000286455.1 Selenomonas sp. FOBRC6 | reverse complement strand
CGCACACTTTACTCACTTGCTTCACTAGGGTTCGCTTTGAGGCATTACACAGCATCCATACAGATAATCTGTCTGTAAGTTACACTCGTTTTTCCCGCATCTTGGGATCGAGCAGGTCACGCAGCTGATCGCCAAACATATTGAACACCATCATGATGGCGACCATCACCGCGCTCGGGGCGAGTGCCGCCCACGGTGCCTGTTGGAGATACTTCTGCCCCTCGCTGATCATCGCCCCCCACTCCGCTGCGGGAATCTGAACGCCGATGCCGAGGTAGGACAGCCCCGCGAGCCCCATCATCATTGTGCTGACGTGGAGCACAGCGGTGACGACGAGAGGCCCCGCGATGTTCGGCAGGATGTGTCCAAAGAGGATTCGCACATCGCTGCACCCTGAGAGGCGTGCCGCCTGTATGTATGTCTCCTCCTTTGCCGCGACCGCCGCGCTCCGCGCAATGCGCGCGTACTGTGTCCATGTCGTAAGGATGAGTGCGAGTACGGCGTTCACAAGGCCGCCGCCGAGCACGCCCGCAACCGCAATGGCAAGGACGATGTCGGGGAATGCCTGAAAGATGTCGGTTACGCGCATCAGCATTGCATCCATCCGCCCACGGTAGTAGCCCGCGAGCAGTCCGATGAGACTGCCGAGCGAGCCGGCGACGAGAATAATGAAGAGCGCGGCAAAGATGCTCGTTTTTCCGCCCGCGAGAATGCGCGAGAGGATGTCCCTGCCGTAGTTGTCCGTGCCGAGGAGATGCTCTGCGGACGGTGCCTTTAGGATCAGCTGCGGATCGGTCACATACGGGTCATAGGGGACAAGCTGTGCGGAGAAGAGGCTCACGATGAGGATAAGTGCCGCGAGGAGCGCGAACGTGCGAAAGAGGAGCGGCGTTTGCAGAAAGAAGTTCATCATTTAGAGATCCTTGATTTTCGGATTGAAATAACGATAGGAGAGGTCGGCGATGAGATTTACAAGGAAGAATGCGAGTGCCATCCAGACGACAACCGCCTGAATGACGGGGTAGTCGCGATTCCCGATTGCCCCCATGATGAGGCTGCCGATGCCCGGCCAGTTAAAGATGGTCTCAATAATTACCGTGCCGCCGAGGAGCGAGCCAATGGAGATGCCTGTGAGCGTGATGACAATGACCATGATATTCTTCAGAACATTGCGGAACAGGATCACGCGCTCCGTGATGCCACGTGCGCGCAGCCCGATCACATAGTCCTTTGCCAGTTCGTCGAGTGCTGCCGCGCGAATCTGACGGATGTAGCGTGAGGACATGACGAGTCCAAGGGTCAGCGCGGGTAGGATCATGCCGATCGGCTTCGTCGTTGCGAGCACGGGAACCCATCCGAGCCGATAGGAAAAGATAAACATGAGGACAATCCCGATGATAAAGCCGGGCGTTGCATTCAGGACGAATGTGAGAAAGCGAACGACATAGTCCATGCGGCTGTTGCGGCACGCGGCGATGGCGATGCCGAGCGGCAGGGAGATGAGGAGTGTGAGCCCCATCGCCGTACCCGCCATGCGCAGGGTGTAGGGGAGTGCCTTCCAAAACGTTGCAGCGACAGGCAGATCGGTGATGTAGGATTTACCCATATCGCCTTGGAGGAAATGGATGAGCCAGTGTCCGTATTGCACGAGAAAGGGCTGATCGAGCCCCATTTCCGCACGCATCCGCTCCACGAGCTGCGGATCGGCGGCGATGCCGCCCGCCGAGAGCCGGATGCCGACGGGATCGCCGGGGGCGATGTAGATGAGTCCGAAGGAAAGCAGGGTGATGCCGAAAAAGACGGGGATGAATTGCAAACATCGCCCGAGGATGGTCTTGTATGTCATAGGTACTCCATTATATTGTAGGTTTTTGAGGTGGTCTATTGTTCATTTATCTGTCAGACAACGATTTTTAGTATATCGCCCATGGAAGAAGATTGTCAACCGAAGCGTAAAGATATGAATATGCGTGAATTTATCGGTGTTTTTTCAAGTATTTGACACACGTCGCCCCTTTTGTCTATAATGAAGCTTACACTGTGCAAATAGACTGCGGTGCTGTGCCGCATGGGAGGGCTTACGGATGAAGATTTTGGCTGCGGATGGAATTTCGCCCGAGGGGATCGGGCTGCTGGCGGAGTATGAGGTCGACGTACGCGATAAGATTGCGCACGAGGAGCTGGTGGAGATCATTGGCGACTACGACGCGCTCATGGTGCGCTCCGCGTCGAAGGTATCGGCGGATGTGATTGCACGTGCGGATAAACTTAAGATCATCGGACGCGCAGGTGTCGGCGTGGACAACATCGACATAAAGGCGGCGACGGAGCGCGGGATCATTGTCATCAACTCGCCGGGCGGCAATACAATCGCCGCGACGGAGCACACAATGGCAATGATGCTCTCGCTCGCACGCAAGATTCCTGCGGCGGATGCGACGATGCACGCGGGCGCGTGGGATCGCAAGTCGTTCGTGGGTGTGGAGCTGCGCGGCAAGACGCTTGGCGTGATCGGCATGGGGCGTATTGGCAGCGGTGTTGCAAAGCGTGCGCTCGCCTTCGATATGAACATCATTGCGTATGACCCGTACATCAATGAGGAGCGTGCAAAGGCACTCGGCGTGACCGTCGGAACGCTCGACGACATCTTTGTAGCGGCGGACTTTATCACGGTACATATGCCGCTGACGAAGGAGACGCGCGGCATGATCTCGATGCCCGAGCTGCGTAAGATGAAGAAGGGCGTGCGTCTCGTCAACTGTGCGCGCGGCGGCATTATCAACGAAAGTGATTTGGCGGCGGCAGTCAAGGATGGGATCGTTGCGGGGGCGGCAATCGATGTGTTCGAGAGCGAGCCGCTCGCGGAGGATCATCCGCTGCGCGGCGTTCCGGGCGTTGTACTCACGCCGCATCTCGGCGCGTCTACGGTGGAGGCACAGATCGGTGTGTCCGTCGATGTGGCGGAGGGTATTCGTGCGGCTCTGCGCGGCGAACCCGTGACGGCGGCGGTCAACATGGCACCCGTCTCGAAGGAGGTCATGCGCGTCATTCGTCCCTACATCACACTTGCGGAGCAGCTCGGCTGCACTGTTTGCTCGCTCGCCGAAGGCCCCATCTCCCATGTGGAGGTCGTCTACAACGGCGAGATCACGGAGGTCAACACGAGCTTTCTCACAACGGCACTCCTCAAGGGGATGCTCAACCCCATCCTCGAGAGCGAGATCAACTACGTCAACGCGCCGAGTGTTGCGAAGTCGCGCGGTATCAAGGTGACGGAGATCAAGGAAAAGGAAACCTCGCACTATTCGACGCTCATCACCGTGCGCGTCACGACGGCGGCGGGCACAGCAGAAGCGGGTACGGCAGAGGTACAGGGCACGCTCTTCGGCACGGAGGGGCGCATCGTACGGATCAACGGATTCCGTGTGGACATCGACCCGCACGAACGCCTCCTCATCTGTCCGCATATCAACCGTCCCGGTGTCATTGGCACGGTTGGTTCCATTATGGGCGAGGCGGGCATCAACATCTCGTCGATGCAGGTCGGCAAGTCGAAGCGCGAGGGCATGAGCATCATGGCACTTACGATTGACCACGACATTCCCGATGATACACTTGCACGCATCCTTGCGATCGATGGCATCTTCGATGCAAAATTTGTCAACTTTGAGACGATATAAAACGAAATTCCTGTGCAAGCCCCACGCGAACGATTAAGGAATATACATTGGAATCAACGTAAGAATTTCATCCTTTTTCCATAATCAATCTGTATGATATAGTCAAAAGGACAAAGACTTGATTGATAAGGGAGGCAGAAGCCTATGAATACACTCAAGACCACAATGCTCATGGCGCTCCTCATGGCACTCATGGTCGCCCTCGGCGGTATCTTCGCCGGACATACGGGCATGACCGTCATGCTCATCATCGCACTTGGTATGAACTTTTTCTCATACTGGTTCTCCGACCGCATGGTGCTCAGCATGTATAACGCGCAGGAGGTTGACCGCTCGAGTGCACCCGAACTCTACGGATTGGTGGAGAAACTTGCGGGGCGTGCGGAGCTGCCTATGCCGCGCGTCTACATCATCAACGAGGATGCACCGAATGCATTTGCAACGGGGCGCAATCCCTCGAACGCAGCAGTTGCCGTCACGACGGGACTCATACGTGCGCTCGACTACGACGAGATCTCGGGCGTGCTCGGACACGAGCTCGCGCACGTCAAGCACCGTGATATCCTCATCTCGACCATTGCGGCGACAATGGCGACTGTCATCTCCTATGCCGCTAGCATTGCTCAGTGGGCGGCGATCTTCGGCGGCGGTCGCTCGAGCGACGACGACCGGGGCGGCTTTATCGGGCTCATTGCAACGGCGATCATTGCACCGATTGCAGCGGCGCTCATCCAGATGGCGATCTCGCGCTCGCGCGAGTACAGCGCGGATGAGGGCGGCGCAGAGATCTGCGGCAACCCGAACTACCTCGCGTCGGCACTCGAGAAGATCGAGTACTATGCCGTACACGGTGCGCCGCTGCCCGAGGCGACGCCCGCGACCGCACATATGTGCATTATCAACCCGCTGACGGGGCGTGACATCTCGTTCAAGAGCCTGTTCTCGACCCATCCCGATACGCAGGAGCGCATTGCGCGTCTGCGCGAGCAAGCACAGCGCATGCATATTCGTTAACCAACAAAAATGGAATCCCCTTCGACGGCAATGAATCGTCGAAGGGGATTTTCTATTTCTTAAGGGTATCAATCTTCTCGTGCAGGAATTGGAGCAGTTCCAACCGCTCCGAGATATAGTCATGCAGCTTTTCGGGCGGCAGCTCTCTATGCGTGTGCGCTGCAGGAATACTGTCCGTCTCTGCGATTGCCGCCTGACTGACAACCGTACGAATCGTGCCTGCCTGCAGGATGTCGATGGCATTGTCCACATCGACGGCGATCTCGTGCAGCTGTGTGGGTGAATGCGCTTCGGAGTGCCAACGTGCGCGCAGATCGTCCAGCAGGATGCCCGCGAGGCTGCGTAGCACGGCAAAGGCGGAGCGGAGGGATGCCGTGCGCTTTCCTGCGATGATCTGGACATCGGGGCGCAGGACGCCAGCATAGGGGGGCTGTTTCAGCAAGCTCACGAAGCGATCCACGCCGATGATATAGGGGGCGTTGGATAGGATGCGCAGCAGCTCCTCTTTTGGGAGCTCCTCGAATGCGAGCGGGATGTAGTTCACCTGATCCATGCCGAGCGTGCGGCAGTATGCCGCGAGTTCCTTCGGATAGGCGATGTGATTGTTGAAGATATAGACATCACTCTCCGCAGGAATGCGCGATATGGCAAAGAAGAAGGTCGAATCCGGCTGCAGTTCCATGAGGAAGAGCCGCTCCTTCGGAATGATGCGGGAGAGATGATCGTACTGGGTGCGTGCGCACAGATAGAGATCGGCGCTCCGATCATCTGTGATCTCCTCCGTGCGGCGGAGGATGACGGGGAGACGTTCGCTCAGCAGGGCACGCGCAATATCACGGATTTCCTCTGCGATGAGGGAGCTGCTGCCGACGGCTGCGATTTTCACATTCATGATTGCGCTCCTTTCCGTGCCATTTCTTCAAATGCCTGTGCCGCATGGGAGAGCAGCTTGTCTGTCTTGTATACGACACTCGGATGCAGGTAGATCGACGGTGTGAGTGGGACGGCGCTGAGATTTCCGTCGTGCTCGATGAGGCTCTCGGGCAGGATGGAGATGCCCGCATTCTCGGCAACGAGCGACTTGAGCAGCTGCACCTGTGCAATTTCCATGCAGACGGGCGGCATACTGTCTGCTTCCTCGAAATGCTTTACGAGTATTTGGCGAAAAAGACAGGTCGACTCCATGAGGATGAAGGACTCCTCTGTCAACTCCGCGAGTGTGATGGAGTTCCTGCGGCTCAGCGCGTGTCTGCGGGCGCAGCACACCATGAGCTCCTCGCGCGGCAGCGGGAGCTCGTTTAGACGCGTGCGCTCCTGCTCCGTCAGATCAAACACAAAGGCAAAGTCGAGCTTGTCTGCGTGCAGCAGTTCGAGCAGCTGTCCAACATCGTGTTCCGCAAAGCAGATGTTGATATTGGGGTAGGCGGCGCGGAACTCTGCGAGCAGACGGCTCGTGGATGCGATTCCCGCGAGCGGCGTCACGCCGATCACGAGATGACCTCGGTTGTGGGATTTGAGGTCGTTGATCTCATTTAGTGTTGTCGATATGCCCTGCATGATGTTCTGAATGTGCCGATGGAATATCTTTCCCTCTGCCGTGAGCGTCACCTTGCGCTGACTGCGGTCGAGCAGCTGTATGCCAAGTTCTTCCTCGAGGCTGCGTACCGCGTTCGTAACGGCGGGCTGTGAGACGTACAGACGCTCCGCTGCGCGCGTAAAGCTCGCGAGGTCGCTCACCATGAGGAAGTATTCGAGCTGCCGTAATTCCATTTCATTTGTGTTGATGGGGAACCCGGCGGGATCACAGCCGGGTTCTTTTCAAAGGAATTGCTTGTGAGGTGAATAAAATGGATATGCGGCGCAGGAAACTCCTTGCCGTTCTGGCTGTTGCGCTCGTCCTCTGGTTCCTGCCGATTCCGGAGGGACTGACGCCGGCGGCATGGCATATCTTTGCCATCTTTGCGGCGACCATTTTGGGATTTATCTTTCAGCCCATTGCAATCGGCGCGATGGGATTCATCGGCGTAACGGTCGCGGCGCTCACGGGGACGATTTCCATTTCGGTGCGTACATCATGCAGATCGAGTATCAGGCGAATGCCATCACCTGCGCCATGTTCATGACCGCAATGGCGGGGAATCCGCTGTCGGTGGAGCTCGCGGCAAAGGCGACGGATACGCAGATCACATGGAGCGGCTGGGCGATTGCTGCCATTGTGCCGGGGCTGATCTCTCTCATCGTCATGCCCTATCTGCTCTACAAACTCTTCCCACCTGAAATCGAGGAGATGCCGCTCGCAAAGCAAATGGCGACGGATGAGCTGACGAAGATGGGCGCCATGTCGGTGGTCGAGAAGATTGTCGCCGTCGTCTTCTGCGGAGCGCTTGTCCTCTGGGCGACCTCTGAGATCCACCACATCGGGGCGACGACCGTCGGCATGCTCGCCGTTGTCGTCATGATCCTCACAGATGTCCTGACATGGGATGATGTGCTGAACGAAAAGGGCGCATGGAATACAATGTTCTGGATGGGCTCGCTCATCGCACTTGCCTCGGCACTCTCCAAGAGTGGATTTATCAAATATGTGGCGGAGGGCGCGGGTCGCATGATCGAATCGGCGGGCATCAGCTGGACGCTCGCATTTGTCCTGCTCATCCTGATCTACGTTTACTCACACTACGGATTTGCAAGTGTATCGGCGCATATCGGCGCAATGTATGCCGCGTTTCTGACGGTCGCCATCGCCGTCGGCACGCCGCCGATGCTTGCCGCCATCGCATTTGCTGCGATGTCGAACATTATGATACCGCTCACACACTATGGCGGCGGCGCAGCTCCCATCCTCTACGGTGCGGGCTATGTATCGCAGAATGATTGGTGGCGGCTCGGCTTCATCATCACCACCGTCAACGTCGCCATCTGGCTCATCCTCGGCGGCGCGTGGTGGAAGGTCATCGGACTTTGGTAGGCTATGTGAACTAAATACAAGGACAGTTCTGCGTGTTTTATACGCGTGGGACTGTTTTTTTAGGAAGTGTAATATGTATTGCACTTGTCCGCACATACAGATATAATATCAGTAGAATGATTTACGCAAGGAAGAAGGAGGGGCGTTATTATGGCAGCAAAATCCGCCAATCTATATGCGAGAGTCGAGCCGGACGTTAAGGAACGGGCAGAGGAGATACTTGCGGCGCTCGGCATTCCGGCATCCAATGCAATCAATATGTTCTATCGTCAGGTGATCCTGCAGCAGGGGCTTCCGTTCGATGTGAAAATACCGCGCAGACACCCTCTTGATGTGAGCAGGCTGTCGGAGGAGGCGCTTAATAGAGAGCTTGAAAAGGGCTATGCCGATATTGAGGCAGGACGGACGCGACCCGCGCGCGAGGTCTTTGCTGAACTGCGGCGGGAGTACGGGCTATGATGTATCGCGTTGAACTCTCTGCGCAAGCAAAGGAGGATATGCGTGAGATTTATGAGTATATCGCATTTGAACTCCGAGCCATAGATAGTGCAGAGGAACTCTTTCGACATTTGGAGGAGCACATCTATGCACTTGAAGAAATGCCTGAACGGTATCGGCTCTATGAAGGTGAGCCGTGGCGCACGCGCGGTCTTCGCATTATGCCTGTCGACCATTATCTCGTTTTCTACATACCGAAGCACGAGAGCTGCATTGTGACCGTCATCCGCATTTTATACGGAGGGCGGGATACCGCAGCGCAGCTCGCGAGGTATACGGAAAATAATGATATGGTATGACCGCGTTACAATAAGGACGACAAATCTATTTCAATAGGAGGAAACAACATGAGTTCACTGCACATTGCTGCCGAGAAGGGCGAGGTCGCCGAGCGGATTCTTCTGCCGGGCGATCCGCTGCGTGCGAAGTTTATTGCTGAGAATTTCCTGGAGGGGGCGAAGGAGTACACCTCCATCCGCAACATCCTCGGCTATACGGGGAGATTCCACGGCGTTCCCGTCTCCGTGCAGGGCACGGGCATGGGCATGCCGTCCATCTCCATCTATGTCAACGAGCTGATGGACTACTACGGCGTGCAGAAGCTCATCCGCGTCGGCACGTGTGGCGCCATGCATGAGAAGGTGAAGGTGCGCGACGTATTCATCGCGCAGGGCGCGACGACGGACTCGTCCATGCTCCGCAATATCTTCGGTGGCGCGATCAACTATGCGCCGCTCGCGGACTACGAGCTGCTCTCCGCCGCCGTAGAGAATGCAAAGAAGCTGAACCTCCCCGTGCGCGTTGGCAATGTCATCTCCGTCGATCGCTTCTACGATGAGGAGATCGACAACGCGAAGCTGCGTCAGTACGGCGTGCTTGCCGTCGAGATGGAGGCGGCGGCACTCTATACGCTTGCAGCAAAATACGGGCGGCAGGCGCTCGCGCTCTTCACGGTCAGCAATCACCTTCTCACGGGTGAGGAATGCACGGCGGAGGAGCGTCAGACCACATTCAACGACATGATCCACATCGCACTCGAGACGGCGGTCGGCTGAGCGCATACCATACACAGATATCAAAGATTGCTGCATGGATCTCGTAAGGGACGCATGCAGCAATCTTTTTATATGGATGATTTTGAATGGTACTCACGTAATTATCATCAAAAGTTTAAAAGAAAACGTTTGCTTTTTGGAAAATGATGGAGTATAATGAAAACCGTAAGAAAGAAAACGTTTACTTTTCCAAAAAACCTTTTCCTTTTTATCATTTTCAAGAGTTGTTTGTGGGAAACGTTCATCCGTTTCCCATGATGAAGGAGGGAGTCACATGGAGGAGAAGAAATTCATCCTCACAATCAGCCGTCGGTACGGCTGCGGCGGACGGGAACTCGCGAACATTCTCGCCGAGAAACTGGGCGTTCATCTCTACGATCGCCAGATTGTCCATCTCGCGGCAGCAAAGCTCGGCATCAACGATTTGCATGAGAAGGAACTGCTCGAGCTTGAGAACACGGTGAAGCCGCTTGCATCGCGCTTCATTCCGTTCCATTCGTTCGGCATGGCGATGGGGGAGTCCAGCCAGGGGATGTTCATGGCGGAGTCGAATGTCATCCGCAAACTTGCCGATGACGGTCCGTGCATCTTCCTCGGGCGCTGCGCGGACTATGCGCTCCGGAAGCGCGACGATGTGTTTTCCATCTTCGTCTGTGCGGACGACGACTACCGTGAGGAGCGCGGACGCACGGTCTACGAGGGCAAGACGCTCAAGGAGATGGATCGCGAGGACGAGAAACGCGCGCGCTACTATGACTACTATACGGGGCGCAAGTGGGGCGACGGCGCACACTACGATCTCGTTGTGAATGCGGGGCGTGCGCCGCTCGCGCAGATTGCGGACGGTATCATTGCCTACATCCGCACGGTCAAAGGCTGAGGAGGGGTTCCCATGTCGGACAAAAAGAGCAAGTTCTGGCCGCGTATCGCATATTCCTGCGGCACCTTCGGACATGATGTGTTCTATGCTATGCTCGGTACGTACTTTATGATCTTTGTCACGAGCAATCTGTTCCACTCCGACAACCACGAGCACGATGCCTATATGATCGGCATTGTGACGACGATCATCCTTGTCCTGCGCGTGGGCGAGCTGTTCCTCGACCCGTTCATCGGCAATACGATCGACAAGACCAAGACACGCTGGGGCAAGTTCAAGCCGTGGGTCATTGTGGGCGCGTTCGTTGCGGCGATCACGCTGGCGATCCTATTTACGGATATGGGCGGGCTGACGGTGTCGAATCCGATGCTCTACCTCGTCCTCTTTGCAGTCCTCTACCTCATCATGGATGTGTTCTACTCGGCAAAGGACGTTGCCATCTGGTCGATGATCCCTGCGCTCTCGTTCGACTCGCGCGAGCGTGAGGTGACGGCGACCTATGCACGTATTGGTTCGGTGTTCGGCGGTCAGCTGGTCACGGCGATCGTCATGCCCGTCGTGCTTTACTTCTCGCTGAACGAGAACGGCGGTGCGGGTGACTCTGCGGGCTGGTTTGCGTTTGCGGTCATCGGCGGCGGCATCGCAACCCTCGGCGCGATTATCCTCGGCCTTGGGACAAAGGAGGAGGATTCCGCGCTGCGCGAGAACAAGACGGAGACCTCGTTCAAGGACGTGTTCTCGATCCTCATCAAGAATGATCAGCTGCTCTGGGTGGCGATTGCGTATCTTGTTTTTGTTCTTGGGCAGAATGTCATCAATAATTTCAACCTCTATTACTTTATCTATGTGCTCGGCGACGCGAAGCAATTCTCCTTCCTCGGTGTCATCAACGTTATCATCGGCTTGCTCGCCGTGGCTCTCTTCCCGACGCTGACGGAGAAGTTCAGCCGTCGGAGGCTCTTCTTCGGCTCGGTTGCCGTGATGCTCGTTGGCATCGTGCTCTACGCGATGGCGGGCACGAGCGTCCTTATGACCCTCTTTGCCGCAGGTCTCTTTGCTCTGCCGCAGCCGCTGATCTTTCTCGTTGTGCTCATGACGATCACGGATACAGTCGAGTACGGGCAGCTGAAGCTCGGGCATCGTGATGAGGCTCTTGTCCTCTGCGTGCGTCCTCTGGTGGACAAGCTCGCGGGTGCGATTACAAGCGGGCTGATCGGTCTGACTGCGATCTGGGTCGGCATGACGAGCGGCGCGACGGCGGCGACGATCACGCCGGAGAACCTCTTCAACTTCAAGCTCGTCATGTTTGCACTGCCGTTTGTGTTCATCCTGCTTGGGACGATTCTCTATCGTGCGAAGGTGACGCTTACGGAGGCGGAGCATGCACGCATTGTGGAGGAACTCGAGGAGAAATGGGATGAAATGAATAAGTAATCCTGTGGTAACATTTGTGGAAGCGGTCGCTAGCGACCGCTTTCTTTGCAGAAATGGAGGTCTTGATATGAGCGGCTTCGATTTTGGGAAACTGAAAGACCCGCAGTATTTTGCGGAGAACCGTCTGCCCGCGCACAGTGATCATGTTTTCTATCGTGATGAAACGGAGCTTGCACGCGGTGTGTCTTCATTTTACCGCACGCTTGGCGGCGTGTGGCATTTCGCCCATGCGCGGAATACGGCGTTTATCCCGCAGGGATTTGAGGCGGCGGACTATGACTGTCACGACTGGGAGACGATTCATGTGCCCGCGCACATCCAGATGGAGGGGCACGGCGTACCGCATTATACGAATACGACGTATCCGTGGGACGGGCACGAGAGCATCGCGCCGGGGGAGATTCCAACGCGCAGCAATCCCGTCGGCTGTTATGTGAAGTATTTCAACGTGCCGGAGGACTGGGAAAATGTTTTCATCTCCTTTGGCGGTGTGGATGAGGCACTCGCGCTCTTTCTCAACGGACATTTCGTCGGCTACAGTGAGGACAGCTGCACACCTGCGGATTTCGATCTGACGCCGTATCTCACAGCGGG
Source organism: Selenomonas sp. FOBRC6 (assembly GCF_000286455.1). Taxonomy (GTDB): domain Bacteria; phylum Bacillota; class Negativicutes; order Selenomonadales; family Selenomonadaceae; genus Centipeda. Next base: position 6,501 of record NZ_ALKG01000051.1, on the reverse strand, counting down.
CGAGAACAAGTTGGCGACGATGGTATTCCGCTATGCGAGTGCGAGCTGGCTTGAGGATCAGGATTTCTGGCGGTTCTCGGGGATATATCGGGATGTTCTGCTCTACACAAAGCCGCAGCACCACATCGAGGATATCGCTGTTCGTGCCGTGCCGCTTGAACGGGATGGATATACGGATGGGCAGCTTGATGTGCACCTTACGTTCGGCGATGCGTCTGAGAAGCATGTCGAGATCCTGCTCTGCGATGAGGACGGAGATTGTATATGGGAGGATGAGGCGAGCATACTCGCAAAGACACATACGTTTTCGGGGGAGGCTGCCTGTGTGCTCCTGTGGAGCGCTGAATGTCCGTGGCTCTATCATCTTCTGATTCGTGTGCGCGATGCGGCGGATGTTTTGCAGGAGGTCGTGCGCGTACGCGTTGGCTTCCGTGAGTTCTGTCTCAGGGATGGACTGATGCAGATCAACGGCAAGCGCATTGTGTTCAAGGGAGTGAACCGTCACGAGTTCGACTGCGATCACGGGCGGGCGATGGATCCCGCGCTCTTTGAGCAGGATCTCATTGCACTCAAACGTGCGAATGTCAACGCGATCCGTACATCGCACTATCCGAACAGCAGCCGGCTCTACGAGCTGTGCGATATCTACGGACTCTATGTGATCGATGAGACGAATCTCGAGACGCACGGCTCGTGGATGAAGAACGGCGCGTATGCGAAGGATGCGCATACCGTGCCCGGCGATCACGAGGCGTGGCTGCCCGCCGTGCTCGACCGCGCACAGTCGATGTACGAGCGCGACAAGAACCATCCGAGCATTCTCATCTGGTCGTGCGGCAACGAGTCCTGTGGCGGGCGTGACATCTACGAAATGAGCGAATACTTCCGCCGCGTCGATCCGACGCGCCTCGTGCACTACGAGGGAATTTTCTGGGATCGCAGCTATCCCGCGACGAGCGATATGGAAAGTCAGATGTATACGAAGGCGGCGGACATCGAGGCGTTCCTCAAGGAGCACAGGGACAAGCCCTTTATCTGCTGTGAGTATACGCACGCGATGGGCAATAGCTGCGGCGGCATGCACAAGTACACGGAGCTGACGGAGCGCGAGCCGCTCTATCAGGGCGGCTTTATCTGGGATTTCGGCGATCAGGCAATTCGTCGGCGAGGGCGGTATGGTGAGGACGTATTTCTCTATGGCGGCGACTTCGGCGACCGCCCGTCGGACTACAACTTCAGCGGCAACGGCATTTTCTTTGCCGATCGTCGTCCGACGGCAAAGCTGCAGGACGTGAAGTACAACTATCAGAACTTCACCCTGCGCCCCGCGTGGAATGGGGTGGAGATCGAGAACAAGAGTCTTTTCTCCGATGCGGATGACTATGAATTGCGGCTGACGCTCCTCCTTGACGGGCGAAAAATCTGGGAGACTTGGCAGCAGGGACATCATGTGGAGCCGGGGGAAACTAAATTCATTGATGCGGTGATCTACAAAATGCCGTATCTTGGCGAGGGTGAGTACGTGCTGACGGCATCGCTCTGCCTGAAGAATGAGGAGCCATGGGCACCTGCCGGCTACGAGATCGCCTTCGGACAGGCAGTTGTTACTCCCTCCAAGGAGGAAGGGATACGTCTCTTTGATATTCTCGGACGCGGCGTTGCTGCTCCCGCCTATGCACCGATTGAAGCGGCGGGCAACCTGCGCGTGGTGCAGGGGGACATCAATCTCGGTGTGCAGGGGGCGGGCTTCTCCCTTATATTCTCAAGTGCACAGGGCAATCTCGTCTCCTATCGTTATGGCGGGCGGGAGCTGATCGAAGAACTGCCGCAGCCGTCCTTCTGGCGTGCGCCTGTTGACAACGACTACGGCAGCGGACGCATGGCGGATACGGCGCAGTGGAAGCTTGCGAGCCTCTATCGCCGCTGCATACGCATCGAGTACAGCGTGGATGATGCTGCATTTACGGTGGTGGATGGATTCTTTGGCAGACAGGAGGAACGCCGCGCCAAGAGCGTCACGGTGCGCTTTACCTATGCGCTCACAGCGTCGCCCGCAGCAACCTGCACCGTCACCTATACCGTGGATGCGACGGGGGTACTCCGCGTTGCACTCGACTATGAAGCGGCAGAGGGGTTGCCGGAGATGCCGGACTTTGCGATGCTCTTTACGCTCTCTGCGGACTATGACCGCATTCGCTTCTACGGGTACGGGCCAAAGGAGAACTATATTGACCGCTGCGAGGGTGCGCGGCTCGGTATCTATGAGAGTACGACGGCAGACGCGGTTGAGCCGTATCTGCGCCCGCAGGAGACGGGCAATCATTGCGGTGTGCGCTGGATCGAGGTCACGGATCGCAGCGGGCACGGCATTCGCCTTGCGGGCGATGTGCCGTTCGAGGCGTCGGCACTGCCGTACAGCCCTCATGAGCTTGAGAATGCGCGCCATGCATACGATCTGCCGCGTCCGCAGCACACGTATCTGCGTGCATCGGCAGGGATGTGCGGCGTGGGCGGAGACGACAGTTGGGGCGCACCCGTGCTTGCGGAGTATGTGCAGAAAAACGAAACGCGGCATCTGGCGTTTACGCTGAAGGGGATTTGAGGAAAAACAAAAAACGCAGGAGTTTTCAAAAAGCTCTTGCGTTTTTTTGCAAAAAGAGATAGAATGGAAAACGGAAAAGAAAACGTTTACTTTCACTTGGCTACATTTTGATGCTTACCCAAAGATGAACGGAGGATGCAGACGATGGCGATATTGGACGAGATGAACGAAGTGTTTCGCGAGAAGTTCGGCGCGGCGGACACACACGCATATTTCTCACCGGGGCGCGTGAATCTCATCGGCGAGCATACGGACTACAACGGCGGCCATGTCTTCCCGTGCGCGATCTCGCTCGGTACGTATGCGCTCGTTGCACCGCGCACGGACGGCGTGTCGCGGCTCTACTCGATGAATTTGCCGGAGCAGGGCGTGGTGGAGTTCCCCATGCACGGCGCGGTGAAGACGGATGCCTACGGCTGGGCGAACTACCCCATCGGTGTTGTGCGCATGATGGAGGATGCGGGACACGCAGCGGCGCACGGCTTTGACATTCTGTTCTACGGCAATCTCCCGAACGGTGCGGGACTCTCTTCCTCGGCATCCATCGAGGTGCTGATGGCGGTTATCCTGAACGACGAACTCGGGCTTGGCATCGACATGGTGGAACTCGTGAAGCTCGCACAGAAGGCGGAGAATATCTTTGTCGGCATGAACTGCGGCATCATGGATCAGTTCGCGGTTGGAATGGGGAAGAAGGATTGTGCAATCCTCCTCGACTGCAATACCCTTGAATATCGTTACAGCAAGCTCGATCTCAAGGGCTGCAGCATCGTCATCACGAACACGAACAAGGCGCACAGCCTCGTCACATCGGCGTACAACGAACGTCGGATGCAGAGCGAGGCGGCACTCAAGGCTCTGCAGAAGGTGAAGGCGATCAAGTCACTCGGCGAGCTGACAAACGCGGAGTTCGATGAGAATGCCGCCGTCATCGAGGATGAGGTCGAGCGCAGACGCGCACGCCATGCGGTCTACGAGAACCGCCGCACGCTCGAAGCGGTGGAGGCGCTTGAGAAGAACGATGTGAAGCGTTTCGGTGCATTGATGAACGACTCCCATGTCTCCCTGCGCGACGACTACGAGGTGACAGGGCCGGAACTGGACACGCTCGCGGAACTTGCGTGGCAGCAGGATGGCGTGCTCGGCTCGCGCATGACGGGCGGCGGCTTTGCAGGCTGTACAGTCAGCATTGTGCGCGACGAGGCAATCCCCGCATTCGAGAAGAATGTTGCAGAGGCGTATACGGCGAAGATCGGCTATGCACCGAGCTTCTACGTGGCAAATATTGCGGACGGCGCACGCCGCCTGTAAGGTGAAAGGAGCATACTCATGGCTATCTTGGTTTGCGGCGGTGCGGGCTACATCGGCTCCCATGCCGTGCACGCGCTCGTCGAAAAGGGCGAGCAGGTCGTCATTGTCGATAATCTGCAGACGGGGCATCGCGGTGCACTGAACCCTGCGGCGAAATTTTACGAGGGCGATATTCGCGACGCTGCGGTGCTCGACAAGATTTTCACGGAGAATAAGATCGAGGCGGTCATCCACTTCGCGGCAAATTCGCTGGTCGGCGAGAGCATGGAAAAGCCGCTGCTCTACTTCAACAACAACGTCTACGGGATGCAGGTGCTCCTCGAGGCGATGGTGCGGCACGGCGTGGACAAGATTGTCTTCTCCTCGACGGCGGCGACCTACGGCGAGCCGAAGCGCGTGCCGATCCACGAGGACGACGAGACGTGCCCGACGAATACCTACGGCGAGACGAAACTCACGATGGAGAAGATGATGAAGTGGGTGAGCCGCGCGAACGGTGTGCGCTATGTCTCTCTGCGCTATTTCAACGCGGCGGGCGCACTGCCCGATGGCTCGATTGGCGAGGATCACAAGACGGAGACGCATCTGATTCCGCTTATCCTGCAAGTACCGACGGGCAGACGCGACCATATTACGGTGTTCGGCGACGACTATCCGACACCGGACGGGACGTGTCTGCGCGACTACATCCATGTGGTCGATCTCGCGGATGCGCATGTGCTTGCGCTCGAATACCTCAGAAAGGGCGGCGCAAGCGACATCTTCAACCTCGGCAACGGGCAGGGGTTCTCGGTCAAGGAGATGATTGCGGCGGCGGAAAAGGCGACGGGACGCTCCATCAAGGTGGAGATTGGCGCACGCCGTGCGGGCGATCCTGCACAGCTCATCGCGTCGAGCGAGAAGGCGCGTACCGTGCTCGGGTGGAAGCCGCAGTTCACGGATGTGGAGCAGGTCATCGGGACGGCATGGAAGTGGCACGAGAGCCATCCGCACGGGTATGAGGACTAGGACGGGAGGATGTATCATGTGTGACATTCAGCATGAAATCAGCCGCCTCCTGCACTTTGCCCGTCAGAAGGGGCTGATTGCGCCCGAGGACGAGGTCTATGCGGCGAATCGCCTCCTTGATGTGCTGCACGTCGAGGACTATGTGCCCGAAGAGGTGGATGAAACGCTTGAAACGGCAACGCCGATTCTGGAGTGTATGCTCGACTACGCTGCAGAGAAGGGGCTGATCGAAGGCACGACGGACGAGCGCGACCTCTTCGACACGCGCATCATGGACTGTGTGATGCCGCGTCCGTCCGAGGTTGTGCGGCAGTTCCATGCACACTATGAAGAATCGCCGCGCGAGGCGACGGACTACTACTATGCGCTGAGCATCGCCTCGAACTACATCCGCAAGGCGCGCATCGACAAGAACATCGCGTGGAAAACGGCGACGGAGTTCGGGGATCTCGATGTGACGATCAACCTCTCGAAGCCGGAGAAGGATCCGCGCGACATCGCCAAGGCGAAACTCGCGAAGGCGGCAGGCTACCCGAAGTGTCTGCTTTGCCGCGAGAACGAGGGCTATGCGGGGCGTGTGAACCACCCCGCACGTGAGACGCATCGTCTCATTCCTCTGGACCTCGCGGGACATCCATGGTTTTTACAGTATTCCCCCTATACCTACTACAACGAGCACTGCATCGTGCTGAACAGCGATCATGTGCCGATGGTGATTTCGCGTGAGACGTTCGAGAATCTTACGGCATTTCTTGAGATTTTCCCGCACTATTTCGCGGGGTCAAATGCAGACCTTCCGATTGTCGGCGGCTCGATCCTCTCACATGACCACTATCAGGGCGGGCGTTATACATTTGCGATGGAGCGCGCGGCGGTGGAGCAGGAATATACCTTTGCGAACTATCCGCAGGTGCGTGCGGGGCGTGTGAAGTGGCCGATGTCGACGCTGCGGCTCACGTCCTCCGACAAGGGGGCACTTATTGACCTCGCGACGGCGATTCTCGCGGCATGGCGCACGTACAGCGATGCCTCCGCGGACATTCTTGCGCAGACGGATGCGCCGCACAATACGATCACGCCGATTGCACGGCGGCGCGGCGCGGACTATGAGTTCGATCTCGTGTTCCGCAACAACCGCACGACGGCGGAGCATCCGCTCGGGCTGTTCCACCCGCATGCGGAGGTGCATCACATCAAGAAGGAGAACATCGGCCTGATCGAAGTGCTGGGGCTGGCGATCCTGCCTGCGCGTCTCAAATCGGAGATGGAGCAGATCCGTGCGGAGCTGCTGCGGGGAGCGGCGGACATCGCGGGTATCGCGGACATCGAAAAGCATGCGGACTGGTATCGCTCGGTACGTGCGGCGCATCTGTCGGTCACGGAGGGGAATGTCGATGGGATTCTGCGCGACGAGATCGGAAAGGTGTTCCTGGAGGTGCTCACGCACGCAGGTGTGTTCAAGCGTGATGCGGCAGGAATGGCGGCGTTCGACCGCTGGATTGAAAGCATAGCGGGCGTGTAGATGTCTGCGTACTCCTCGCAAACACCTCGTTACGCAAACGGTCGTACACTTATCTGCC
>NZ_ALKG01000050.1 GCF_000286455.1 Selenomonas sp. FOBRC6 | reverse complement strand
TTCCTATGACAGTGAGATGGAAGAGTGTGCAGAATTCTATGCACAGTTCGTTATGGGGCTTGTGGCGCAGTTCCGCGAGGAGTCGAAGGATACGATGGTGTCGGTGGAGCAGCGCGTCGATTTCTCGGCGTTCGTGCCGGATGGCTTCGGTACAGCCGACACTCTCATCATCTCCGGCAAGACCGTCTGCATTGTGGACTACAAACACGGCAAAGGCATCGAGGTCAGTGCCGACCATAATCCGCAGATGATGTGCTACGCACTCGGGTGCATCCAGATGTTCGACGGTCTGTACGACATCGACTGTGTGCGGATGGTGATCTTCCAACCTCGTCTCGCCAACATCTCGGAGTTCAGCATCTCGAAAGCTGACCTTCTGGCATGGGCGCAAGACACGCTTGTACCTGCGGCAAAGCTGGCACACGCAGGAGAGGGCACGTTTTGTGCGGGGGCGCACTGTCAGTTCTGCAAGGTCAAGGCAACGTGCCGCAAGCGGGCAGAGCACAATCTGGAACTTGCGCGGTATGACTTTGAGATGCCGCCAACACTGGAAGACTCCGAGGTGGAAGCGGTGCTTGCAAAAGCGGACACGCTCGCCGCATGGGTCAGCGACATCAAGGAGTACGCCTTGCAGCGGGCAATCCAAGGCAAGCAGTGGACAGGCTGGAAGCTGGTCGAGGGTCGCTCCAATCGGAAATACACCGACGAGGCGGCGGTCGCCAAAACAGTCAAAGAAGCGGGCTATGAGCCATATGAGCAGAAACTGCTCGGGATTACGGCAATGACCAGTCTGCTCGGAAAAAATAAGTTTGAGGAACTGCTCGGAGGCTTCATCGTAAAACCGCAGGGGAAACCAACCCTCGCTCCCATGAGCGACAAGCGGCCTGCGATGAATACCGCAGCAGAAGATTTTGAAGAAAGTTGAGGAAAACACATCATGGCAAAAGTTATCAATCCGACAAAAGTGATCACGGGTGTCAAGACACGATGGAGCTATGCCAACGTCTGGCAGGCAAAGTCCATCAACGGCGGTACGCCGAAGTTCAGCGTGTCGCTCATCATCCCGAAGAGCGACACCAAGACGGTCACGGAAGTGAAGAACGCCATTCAGGCGGCATACGATGAGGGGCAGAGCAAACTCAAGGGGAGCAGCAAGTCCGTGCCCGCACTCTCGGCGATCAAGAACCCGCTCCGTGACGGAGACATGGAACGTCCGGACGATGCTGCGTACAAGGACAGCTACTTCATCAATGCGAACTCGGCCACAGCTCCCGGTATCGTGGATGCCGCCCGCAATCCGATCATCGAACATTCGGA
>NZ_ALKG01000049.1 GCF_000286455.1 Selenomonas sp. FOBRC6 | reverse complement strand
TGCTCGAGGCGGGCAAGGCAGCGCTGCGTGAGAAGTCAGGCAGCTGATACGGAAGGCGGAGGATATTATGTTCAAGGGCGTCAACTCACCTGTCATCACGATTTTGAAGGATGACGGCAGCATCGACTATGCAAACATGGAGCGGCATATCAATCATCTCGTGGAAGCGGGGCTGAACGGGCTGCTCTTTCTCGGAAGTCTAGGCGAGTTCTACGCGTTCAGCGACGCGGAGCGGCGGGCGCTGATCGAATGCGCCGTCAAGACCGTTGCGGGGCGCACACAGGTTGTGATCGGCGTGGGCAACACGGCGGAGGAGGAGGTCGTTCGCCTCGGTAACTACGCCGCAGAGGCGGGCGCGGATGCGCTGAACATTGTCTCGCCGTATTATTTCGGACTGCCTGCTGCAGCGGCGGTGGACTATTTCGAACGCATTGCAAACGCGGTGGAGCTCCCCATCATGCTCTACAACTTCCCCGACCGTACGGGCAGTGACCTCAGCCCTGAGATTGTGCGCGAAATCGCACAGCGCTGCCCCACGATCACGGGGATCAAGGACACGGTGGACAACATCAGCCACACGCGGCGCATCTGTCAGGCGGTAAAGCCCGTGCGCCCCGACTTCTCCGTGCTCTCGGGATTCGATGAGTACTACATCGTGAATCGCATCTCGGGCGGCGACGGTGTTCTCTGCGGGCTCACGAACGTCGTGCCAGAGCTCTTCGTCAAGATGCATAGCTCGTATGAGAGCGGCGATCTCGCTGCGGCGGTGAAATGTGCCGAGCAGATCGCAGGGCTCATGCGGATCTACGCCGTGACACCGCTCTTCATCACGGGCATGAAGGCGGCGGTGCGCGCAGCAGGTCTGCCCATCTCCACGTATACGCGCGCGCCGGGGACGACACTGACAGAGGCAGAGGATCGGGAGATTCGTGCCATCCTCGCCGATTTCACTGTATCGTAAAATGCACAACACCTCCCACAATGGATTTTTGCGGGAGGTGTTTTTTATCTCAAACTTTGCTATAATGACAGAGAACTAACATCGAAGGAGAGTGGCAGGATGACGGCGGAGAACTTACCGCTGCCCGTGATGCGCGGCAGCTATGCGCATATGACGCGCACGGAGAAGCGCATTGCAGACTATGTGTCCGCGCATGTGAGCGAGGTGATGGATCAGACCATCTCGGAGCTTGCGGCGGCAGTTGGCAGCTCTGAGATCACAATCTCGCGCTTTTGCAAAAAACTCGGGTTCAGCGGTCTGCAGAGCTTTAAGATCGCACTCGCGGCGGAGCTTTATACGCAGACAGAGACGGTCTATCAGGACATCGACGCGGCGGACACGAACGAGATCATCGTGCAGAAGGTCTTTCGCAACATCATGGACGGCTTGCAGGATACGTTGAAGCTGCTCGACTATGCGGCAATCGAGCGCGCGGCTCTGCTCATCCGCAGCGCGCGGCGCATCGCCGTCTACGGGTTCGGCAACTCCGCGACCGTCTGCCGCGATATCGAGACGCGCTTCCTGCGCTTCGGCATGGTCGTGCAGGCATACAGCGACGCGCACCAGCAGGCCACATCGGCATCGCTCCTCACGGGGAAGGACGTTGTCATCGCCGTCTCGCATACGGGTGCGACCCTCGAACTGCTCGACACCGTCCGCACGGCGCGCGCGGCAGGCGCTGCCGTCATCGTCATCACGAGCCACGCGCATTCGCCGCTCGCCAAGCTCGGCGACATCGTCCTGCACGGCATGGGACGCGAGGTGCACTACAGCTCCGAGGCCGTCTCCTCGCGCCTCATCCACATGGCGATCACCGACGCACTCTACACCGTCATCGCCATGCAGAGTCCGAAGGACTACCGCCGCAACCTGCAGAAGATGCGCGCGGTTATAGCAAAGAAGCGGACGTAGGGCAAACTATTTATCTGCGAAGTTTGAGTTCATAATATAAAAAGGTATTAAGATAACAGGAGAGAGGCGTTGAGTGGATGAACCTTAATTTCTACAAAGGAAAACGCGTATTCCTTACGGGTCATACGGGCTTTAAGGGGATGTGGCTTTCGCTTCTCCTCCTCCAAGCAGGGGCAGAGGTGACAGGCTATGCGCTCGATGCGCCGACGGAGGGCGGTACAGAGGCACTGCAGCGTCTTGGTATTTTGAAGGAGATGCGGGATATTCGCGGAGATGTGCGCGATCTCTCTGCGCTCTCACGCGCATTTGATGAGGCGAAACCCGAGATTGTGCTACACCTCGCTGCACAGCCGATTGTGCGCGAGAGCTACCGTCAGCCCGTCGATACATTTGCGGCAAATGTGATGGGCACGGTCAACCTGCTCGAATGTGTTCGCATGTCGGACACGGTGCAGTCTGCGCTCGTGGTGACGACGGACAAGGTCTATGAAAATAAAGAGTGGGCGTGGGGATATCGCGAGAACGAGCCGCTCATGGGTTGCGATCCGTATTCGGCGAGCAAGAGCTGTGCAGAGCTTGCGGTCTACAGCTATCGGCAGAGCTTCTTTGCAGACGGCGGTGTGTGCCTTTCGACGGCGCGCGCGGGCAATGTGATCGGCGGCGGAGACTTTGCGCCCGACCGCATCATCCCCGACTGTATCCGCGCTGCAGTGCGCGGTGCGGTTATCGACATCCGCAATCCACACTCGACGCGCCCCTATCAGCATGTTTTGGAGCCCCTTTCGGTCTATCTCACGATTGCAGCGCAGCAGACGGAGAATCCCCGTCTTGTCGGTGCGTGGAACGTTGGACCCGACGATGCGGACTGCGTGACAACGGGCGCGCTTGCCGATATTTTCTGCCGTGCATGGGGCGCGCGCGCGCGTTGGCAGACGCACGCGGACGGCGGCCCGCACGAGGCACATTTCCTGAAGCTCGACTGCTCGAAGCTCAAGGCGGAGCTCGGTTGGCAGCCGCGCTGGCATATCCGTGAGGCAGTGGAGAAGACGGTGGAATGGGCAAAGGCATGGGAGTCGGGTGCGGATATGCGCGCCGTGACTGAGGCGCAGATTGCGGAATTCAAACGATTCTGAAATGATGTGGACAAAAGGCGGAGGTCAGTCCTCCGCTCTTTTTTTGCGCCGCGGGCGGAGGGTGATGAGGAAGGCGGTGGCGTAGGCGGTGATGGGGATCGCGCAGAGGAGGCCGATGCTGCCAATGAGGGAGCGGACGACCTCGGTGGCGATCATGTTGAGGTTCATGACGTGCAGGAGGGAGATGTCGGGCTGCGCGGAGATGAGCAGGATGAGTGGGAGTGCGCCGCCGATGTAGGCGAGGACGAGCGTGTTCGCCATCGTGCCCATGACATCGCGCCCGACGTTCAGCCCTGAGGAGACGAGTGTTTGAAACTTCGTCTTGGGGGCGAGCAATTTCATCTCATACTGTGCGGAGGCAATGGAGACAGCGACATCCATGACGGCGCCGAGCGCGCCGAGAACGATGCCCGAAAAGAGCAGCTCGCGGAAGTCTACGTCCTTTAGGTAGAGTGCCTTGAGCATGCCCGCCTGTTCCTCGGAGACACCCGTGAGATAGGTGAAGTGGATGGCGAGGACGGCGAGGAGCCCTGCGACGAGGATGCCGCCGATGGTGCCAATGATGGCACCTGTGGACTTCACATTGCGCCCGTTCACGATGAGCTGGGTTGCAAGCGTGATGACGGCACCGATGAGGATTGTCCAGAGCAGGATGTGTGACGGTGCAAAGAGGATGAACGCAATGAGCCCCTTTGCGATGAGGAGGACGGCGAAGAGAAGGACGAGGAGCGCCTTGAGGCCTGTCATTCCACCGAAGAGGATGAGGAGCGCGGCGAAGCCGAGCAGGAGGAGCAGCATCGCGGGCAGACGGTCGTAGTCGACGATGGCATAGCTGCCGTTCTCATCGCGAACGATGATGTTGTCGCCCTCCTGTGGGTGAATGTCGAAGGCGGGATTGTTCAGCGTGCGATGCGTGATCGTTGTCTCTGTCACCTCGGCAGGGCCGGAGTCGATGCGGAGCTGTACCTCGTACTGCAGGCTGCCGGGGGCGAACTCCTTGATCTCGTTCTCCGTCTCTGTGACGCTGAGTACCTCTGCCTTGTATGTCGGCGGATCGCCGTCCTCGCCGCCCGGCAGATGGAAGAGCGCATAGAGGAGCAGGGGGAGACCGATGCAGACGGCAAGGAAGCGCGCAAAGCGCTGCGGGTGGATTTTCATGGGGCGGTCCTTTCATGCGAATGGAAAGTTGTCGCAATCATCATACATTCGAATGATGATATTTGGATGAAGAAATGTTTTCTTCGGAATATATTGTGTTTGTGTGTGAAAAATGATAAAATGATAACGTAAAATTGCATATTTTCACTGGGGGAGCTTTTGCTGAGAGATCTTCCGGGAAGTGCTGAATGCATCAGTGCTTCCGTTAGATTGACCCTTGGAACCTGTTGGGTAATGCCTGCGTAGGGAAGTGGCTTGATTTGTTTGTTTGCCGTTCGGTCTATGCCGGACGGCTGTTTTATTTTGGGAGGGACTCTTATGGCAACACAGATGCAGCGCGCACGCGCGGGAGAGACGACGGATGCCATGCGGATTGTGGCAGAGGAGGAGCGCATATCGACGGAGTTCGTGCGCGAGGGAGTGGCGGCGGGACGCATTGCGATTCCCGCGAATGTGGGACATGCGAATCTACGTCCGCGCGGTGTGGGCGCGGGGCTGCGCGTGAAGGTAAATGCGAATATCGGGACGTCGAATGTGTTCCCCGACATCGAGCCGGAGTTGGAAAAACTGGATGAGGCGGTGCGTTGCGGCGCAGACGCGGTGATGGATCTGTCGACGGGGGACAATATCGATCTCTCGAGGCAGCGGATCATTGCGCATTCGCCAATCATGGTCGGGACGGTGCCGCTCTACGAGGCGACGGTGGTTGCGATCAAGAGGCACGGTGCGGTGATCGAGATGACGGATGACGACCTCTTCCACGTGATCGAGCAGCAGGCGAAGGATGGCGCGGACTTCCTCACGCTGCACTGCGGCGTGACGCGCGCGGCGATTGCGCACATGAAGGACGAGGGGCGCGTGATGGACATCGTCAGCCGCGGCGGCTCGTTCATCGCGGGCTGGATGCTCCATCATGAGGCAGAGAATCCGCTGTATGAGCGCTATGACGATATCCTCGATATCTGCGAGAAATACGATGTGACGATCAGTCTCGGTGACGGGATGCGCCCCGGATGCCTTGCGGACGCAACGGATCGTTGTCAGATTACGGAGCTCGTCACACTCGGTGCGCTGGTCGACCGTGCGTGGGCGCGCGGCGTTCAGGTGATGGTGGAGGGGCCGGGGCATGTGCCCTTTGACCAGATTGCGGCGAATGTAAAGCTGCAGAAGCAGCTCTGTCACGATGCGCCGTTCTATGTGCTGGGACCGCTCGTGACGGACATTGCGCCGGGTTACGACCACATTACCTCGGCAATCGGAGGAACCGTTGCTGCTGCAAGCGGCGCGGACTTCCTCTGCTACGTGACGCCCGCAGAGCATCTGGGGCTGCCGACGGTGGAGGATGTTCACGCGGGTGTCATCACGACGCGCATTGCGGCGCACGCGGCGGATCTCGTGCGCGGCGTGCCGGGCGCGTGGGAGTGGGATCTCGCGATGGGCAGGGCGCGCAAGGAACTGGACTGGGAGGCGCAGATGAATCTCGCGATCGATCCCGAGCTCGCGCGCAGAAAGCGCGGGGCGCGCAACGAGGAGGGCGAGGAGGCATGCTCGATGTGCGGCAATTACTGCTCGGTCAAGCTCCTCGCACAGTATTTTGAAAAGCCTGTGAAAGGACATTGCTAATCGTTTTCTTATGAATGCAATACTTATTCCTGATTACACTGGAAGTATTGACATCGCTGCTATTCTCACATATACTGAGAACAACAAGATGATTCCGGAGAGGGAGCGGGCAGCAATGCTGCCGAGGCTCTGCGGCGCAGGAATTGTCAACGACGAAGCAGAATCAAAATGCAGCGTTGTTCACTCAGTTCTGAGGCAAGGCGCCGATATTCGACAATGCCCCAACGGGGCGCTATACATAAGGAGGAGTTATCATGTTCTCGAAGACAGATTTCTGGATTGGCCTTGCAGTCGGTGCGGTGGCGGGTATCTTTGGCTATCGCTTCATGCAGGAGCGCACGCAGCAGCTTGCGGCACTCGAGGCAGGGCAGGCGGATCTCTCGCTGGCGGAGCTTCAGCGTCAGAAGGAGGAGCTTGAGGATCTGATCGCGGCGCAGTCTGCATCGGAGCAGTAAGAGTTCCATAGGGCACGGGGCTGCCGCGCATATGCGCGCAGCCTTTTTTTCTAAAAGAAAGAGAGGAAGCAATCTTCCCATGAATATTTTCGATACAATCAAGAATGCGATTCCGCAGTCGGCGATGGATGTCTTCATCCGCACGACGGACATTGCATCCTATATGCCGGGGCGTGTGCGTCTCTATAGCAAGCAGCTTGTGAACAACGCTGCACTCGAGGCACAGGTGCAGGCGCATCTCGGCGCACTCTCTGAGATCGAACATGTCGATACGAATATCGCGACGGGCTCGATCCTCATCACGTATGAGCCGGAGCGTCTGCGCACAAATCCGGAACTGCGCCGCGTCGAGGACTATATGCGCACGCATGCGAGGAGGCGGGCATCATGAACTATGTCTCGGGACTGATGCTTGGCGCGTCGATTGCGAATATGCTCCGGCAGACCCTCGGCGGCGCGGGCGATATGAATGCGATGCAGGGCATGCATGGCGGGCGTGGACGCATGATGACGGGCGGACAGTCCGCCGCCTTTCCCTCGATGACGGGCAGTCTTGCGGGCGGTGCTTCCGCGCTGACGGGGCTCTTTGGCGGCTCTGGGCGGACGGGCGGTCTTGCGGGACTCTTGCCGCCTGTTGGAACTGCGGAGGGGAACGCCTACACAACGCGGCGCATGAGCGATCCTGCAGCACTGCCCTTTACCTGCGTGCATGCATCGCCGGGACGCCGCCGCTATCGGACGCCGTATCTGACACCGGAGTTTGCACAGGTGCTCGAGGAGTGTCTCGTACGGCTCCCGTTCGTGACGCGGGTGCGGGCAAATGCCGTTGCAGGAAGCATATTGCTCACCTACGTGCCGGAGGATGAGGCTCATATCCTCGTGCTTGCAGAGGGACTGGAGGAGATCTTCTCCGAGGGGCGTACCGCTCCCCCACCCGCGACGCTTGCGCAGAGTGTGCGCCGTTCTGTACATGATTTCAGCGGCTGGATTCAGCGGCATACGGGCGGGGCGTTAGACCTCAGCTCGGTGGTTGCGGGCGTGTTCGTTCTGCGCGGCATTCGCCAGCTCGTGTTGTCGAATAATACGCCGTCGGGCTCGCAGATGCTCTGGTGGGCGCTGACGCTGATGAGAGGGTGGCGGGTATGACGAAGCTCGTACATACGCGCATCCGTCTGCGTGGGGAGCTGCCGCGCGCAGATGCCCTTCAGCTTGC
>NZ_ALKG01000048.1 GCF_000286455.1 Selenomonas sp. FOBRC6 | reverse complement strand
TAGACCCGAAACCACAGTGATCTATACATGTCCAGGTTGAAGCTCAGGTAAAAATGAGTGGAGGACCGAACCCGTGCATGTTGAAAAATGTTGGGATGAGATGTGTATAGGGGTGAAATGCCAATCGAACGTGGAGATAGCTGGTTCTCCCCGAAATAGCTTTAGGGCTAGCCTCAGGCGAATAACCATAGAGACGGTAGAGCACTGATCGGGCAAGGGGGCGTAAAGCCTACCGACCCCAGTCAAACTACGAATGGCTCATATGGGCAGCCTGGGAGTCAGAATGCGAGTGATAAGACCCGTATTCAAGAGGGAAACAGCCCAGACCGCCGGCTAAGGTCCCAAATGCTGTGCTAAGTGGAGAAGGATGTAGGACTTCGAAAACAACCAGGATGTTGGCTCAGAAGCAGCCACCATTAAAAGAGTGCGTAATAGCTCACTGGTCGAGAGGCCCTGCGCCGAAAATATCCGGGGCTAAAGCACAGAACCGAAGCCGCGGCATCGTACTAGATACGATGGGTAGGGGAGCGTTCCTGTTTGGACGAAGGTAGACCGGAAGGACTGCTGGACGAACAGGAAGTGAGAATGCCGGTATGAGTAGCGAAACGACAGGTGAGAATCCTGTCCACCGAAAGCCTAAGGTATCCCGGGCAACGCTCGTCGTCCCGGGGTTAGTCGGGACCTAAGCCGAGGCGAAAAGCATAGGCGATGGACAACTGGCGAAAATTCCAGTACCGGGCGTCTTCGTTTGAGGATGGAGTGACGCAGGAAGGAAGCTGAGCACGCGAATGGAAGAGCGCGTCGAAGGCGGTAGGCTTGTATGGAGGCAAATCCCCATACTACAAGGCCGAGAACCGATAGATAGGAAAGACTACGGTCAATCTGAATTCAGCTGCACTACACTGCCAAGAAAAGCTTCTAACGAGAAGACGTCCGCCCGTACCAAAACCGACACAGGTAGGCGGGGAGAGAATCCTAAGGTGCGCGGGAAAACCCTCGTTAAGGAACTCGGCAAAATGCATCCGTAACTTCGGGAAAAGGATGGCCGTTGATGGTGAAGACATTTACTGTTGGAGCTGTTGGCGGCGGCAGAAAAGAGGCCCAAGCGACTGTTTACCACAAACACAGGTGCCTGCGAAAGCGCAAGCTGAAGTATAGGTGCTGACGCCTGCCCGGTGCAGGAAGGTTAAGGAGAGTTGTTAGTCCTTGAGATGAAGCAGCGAACTGAAGCCCCTGTAAACGGCGGCCGTAACTATAACGGTCCTAAGGTAGCGAAATTCCTTGTCGGGTAAGTTCCGACCCGCACGAAAGGCGTAACGATTTGGGCACTGTCTCAACGAGGGACCCGGTGAAATTGAAATACCTGTGAAGATGCAGGTTACCCGCGACTGGACAGAAAGACCCCATGGAGCTTTACTGCAGCTTGGCATTGGTCTTTGGCATATAACGTACAGGATAGCCGGGAGACTGGGA
>NZ_ALKG01000047.1 GCF_000286455.1 Selenomonas sp. FOBRC6 | reverse complement strand
CGCTCGAAACGATGCTGCGCATGTATCTCATGCAGAACGGTTCGGTCTCTCGGACGAGGGAATCGAGGATGCAATCTATGACAGCTATGCCATGAAGCGCTTCCTGAAGATCGACTTCTCCATCGAACGGACACCGGATGCTACGACACTCCTGCAGTTTCGACACCTGCCGGAAAAGCATGACATCACCCGCAAGATGTTCGATGACGTGAAAGAGCGGCCGGACGCCGCAGGACTCATCATGCACGGCGGTACAATCGTTGACGCCACCATCATCCATGCACCAAGCTCGACCAAGAACGCCACGAAGACCCGCGAGCCTGAAATGCACTCCGTCAGGAAAGGGAATCAATGGTTCTTCGGCATGAAGATTCATTCCGGTACGGATGCGGCAACAGGCTACGTTCATACAATCACAGGGACAGCAGCCAACGTGCATGACATCGTGCAGGCGCACGCATTGATCCGAGCGGATGACCACAGCGTCTATGGGGACTCTGGGTATCTCGGCGTGGAAAAGCGCGCAGAAATCCTTGAAGATCCTCATCTATCGAGCGTGGATTACCGTATTGCGAAAAGACCTTCACAGAACCGCACAACAAAGGCGTATGCAGGAGTCAACTGGGACAAGAAGATCGAACACGAGAAAACTTCCATCCGCTGCAAGGTGGAGCATCCGTTCCT
>NZ_ALKG01000046.1 GCF_000286455.1 Selenomonas sp. FOBRC6 | reverse complement strand
TTATAAAGGGAGTGAAGGGGAAATAGATGAATCTCAAGAAATATATGTGTCGTGGAAGCCTTTCGGCACTCATTGCATTAGCGCTGACGCATTCTGCGTTTGCAATGCCAACAGGCGGAGAGGTCGTTCGTGGTGATGTTACGCTGCAAGGCGGTACGTGGGTCGAGCCGGCAAACAACGCTGTGATTTCGGCGGCGAACGATGGAGTAATCAACTGGCAATCATTTGGTATCGGAAATGGAGAAACCCTGAATTTCGATATTGCGGAGGATGCAACTCTCGTCAATCAGGTGACGGGGACACATCTATCGGAACTGCTTGGTACGATGAATCAGACGGGGAAGGGCGCGATTGTCATTGTCAATCCAAACGGTATCTATGTTGGGAAGGATGCCGTACTCGACGTGCGCGATCTGACACTCTCGGCGCTTGCGGTGATGGAGGACGGCAATCAACGTGTCCTATCAAAGACTGTGGGCGAGGCTCTCGTGCACGTTGATGGCGGTGCGCACATTACAGCGTCACGCAGCATCGATATCTATGCGGGGAAGGTGCAGGTTGCCGACGGAGTCATCTTTGATATCGGTACAGAGGGGGATGGAAATCGCTCGGAGTTGCGCATCAAGGCGGCGGATGAGATTGCATGGACACTCAATGGCAATCGTAGCAGTGCGATCATCGAGAAAATGACTCACCATGAAGGGAACAATGTGACCTTTCGCGGTACGGCAAATATGCACGGAACGCTTTTCCAGACGGTCAATATTGGTGGGGCGAGCCTCACCGTGGAGCAAGCGAAGATCTACGGCAACGAGTTCCTGAACACGACGCTTTATGCGGCGGGGACAGTCATTCACGATGAATCCTCTAACGATGCACGGGAGTTCCTGGATGCATGGACGGCGACGGGAGCGAATGTGCTGCAGGTGGACGGATTTGACTTTAAGGGGCAGACGCTGAATCTACGAGGCGGGAATACGTTCCTAAAGAACAGTGCGATCGAGACCGAGACATTGCAGATGATGGGGGCCTCCAAGAGCTCCTCCATGGGATATGACTCCTATGGTGTTGTGACGGATATTGAGGCAAGTCCCGCACATGCGACGCAGATCTCTGCCACTACGGTGAAGGCATCGGATGTGACGATCCGCGGCGGCAAGGTCTATATAGAAGGTGATGCCTCGTTCGCAGCACCGGATCCGGAGGTTGGCGGTACGCTCTTCATCGGCGCGGGCAGCGCTGCGTCCAATGACCGCACGGAGACGTATGTCAATACGGCGGCGGAGGGCAATGATGTCGTGCTCTATGGCAAGATTACCGGCTTTGGTGTGGATCAGGAAAATCCCATCACGGTTATCGGCCGCACGATCTATCTGGATAGGGATTTGATCGTGGGAATCGGGAATCATAGATTTGCCTCCTCAATGCGTCTTGCTGCGGGAGAGGATCCGGTAATCCAAGAACCTATTCTCCGCTATACACCGCTTATGGATGATGCCGTCGAGCGGCATGAGCGCTTTATTGTGCGCTCGCTCCATGATGCTTTGCGCGCGACGGAGCCGGACTCTGTGGGGTATGATTCCCTTGAGGAGACGGTATCTGAGGACGCAATTTCCTTTGCATAACTTCATATTCGGTGCAAGCAAAAGTGGTCACTACACTGTGTACGGCCTCTTTTGCTTTCTTTTTGTATGAGTTTTGGTTTAAGGAAGCACTGATAAATTCAGCCGCGCCATCTTAGCGCATCTTTTTGCCCGCACTGTGCCCTCGATCCTCCACATAGCGGACGGCTATGCGTCCGGTTTGTTTCCTTGG
>NZ_ALKG01000045.1 GCF_000286455.1 Selenomonas sp. FOBRC6 | reverse complement strand
CCCTTATCGCTTATTGAAGTTAAGGAAGCACTGATAAATTCAGCCACGCCATCTTTGGACATCTTTTTCGCCCGAACTTCGTCAACAAATCCTCCACATAGCCTTTGCTATGCGTCCGGTTTGTCTTCTTGTTCGGACAAAAAAATCTGTGCAAATCTGGCGGACTTCATTTTATCAGCGATTCCTTAAAATCAACGCGGCCGACGCATCCACGCGGGGATGTCGATGATGTCCGTACCGCCGGAGCCTGCGTTCGGCTCGACGACGTTCATGCGGCGATTGTTTGCCGCATTGCCCGTATTTGGGGGAACGATTGCCGCTGCAGGACGCGCCTGTGCCTGCGGTGCAGCAGTCTGTGCAGGTGCTGCCTTCGGCGCAGATGCACTGCCCATGCCCGGCATGGAGATCCAGTCTTCTGTCAGCCCCGTTGTGGTCTCAGCAGCTGCTGTAGCACCGCCGTCTGTCATGCCGAAGCCCGTCGCAACGACGGTGACACGCACGCTGTCCTCGAGGTTCTCGTCCACACCGATACCCCAGATGATGTTCGGCTGGCTGACGTTCGTCGCATTCATGATCATGCTGGTCAGCCACTCCGATGCCTCTGTCACTTCGAGCATACTGAGGGTCTTCGAGCCGGTGAAGTTCATGATGACGGAGGTTGCGCCCTCAATGCTCGTCTCAAGCAGCGGCGACTCGATTGCCGCCTTCGCCGCCGCAACGGATGCACCCTCGCCGCGCGCCTCACCGATGCCCATGATTGCTGCACCGCCGTTCTCCATCGTCGTCTTCACATCGGCAAAGTCGAGATTGACGACACCCTGGTTCGTGATAAGGTCAGTGATGCCCTTGACCCCCTGCCAGAGCACGTTGTCCACCTTGCTGAACGCCTCGGTGACAGGCGTACTCTTGTCGATGATCTTCATGAGGCGGTCATTCGGAATGGTGATGATGGTATCCACGTGCTGCTGCAGATTCGAGATGCCCGCGTCCGCATTACGCGCACGCGCCATGCCCTCATAGGAGAAGGGGCGCGTCACGACAGCAACGGTGAGCGCGCCCAACTCGCGCGCGCACTCCGCGACAATGGGCGATGCACCTGTACCCGTACCTCCGCCCATGCCTGCTGTGATGAACACCATGTCTGCACCGCGCAGCGCCTCCACGATTTTCTCGCGGCTCTCCGTCGCTGCCGCCTCTCCGACCTCACGACGTGCGCCCGCGCCGAGTCCGCGCGTGCGCTTCTCGCCGATCTGGATACGCAATGCCGCCTTGGACTGCAGGAGTGCCTGTGCATCCGTATTGATCGCAACGAATTCGACGCCCTGCAGACCGGAGTCGATCATATTATTCACAGCATTACCGCCGCCGCCGCCTACACCGACAACGATGATCTTTGCGAGTTCTTCAAAGTTATCATCCATTTCGAACACAGCTTCAGCCTCCATATCGTGTCTGTATGATGCTCTTCGATCAATAAATAGTAATTGTCTCGCCTATTCTACCATGAAAATCAATATATTTCCATAGCAGAGAAAAATTTTTAGCAGAAGCTAACACCTAAATTACTGTGCACCGTCCCGATAGTCCTTGAGCAGGTAGCGGCGTAGAATGGCGAGGTTCTTAAAGATGCGGAAACCGAATGCGAGCAGCGCGACGTAGTAAAGGTCGATGCCGAGGCGGTCGCCAATGAAGACGAGCGCTGCAGCAAGCAGGGTATTCGAAAAGAAGCCCGTGACAAAGACATGCTTGTCGAAGCGCTCTGCGACAGCTGCTCTGAGACCGCCGAATGCGGCATCAAGTGCGGCGACAAGTGCAACGGAGAAGAGCTTCGAATACGCGAGCGGGATGACAATCGGGCTCATGTAGCCGATGAGGAGACCTATGACGAGGCTGACCAGGACAATGTAGATCATTTATTTCCCTCCTCGCGCTCTGTGGTCTCACGCGCATAGCTCTGGCGTATGCTCCCGCGATAGGGCGGGATGTAGACATCATCACTCACGGTGATAGCGAGCTGAATGCCCCAGACACTCAGCGTCTCTACGACGCCGCCGCGCATGCGCAGGGAGTTCTCAAGCGATTTCTTGTCCCCAATGGCACGGATCTCAAACGGCGCGGAGGAGCGCACGTTGTTCACCGAGAGCGTCGGCCCCGCACAGCGGATCTCCGAGATGCCCGTGAGGCGCTGTCCATTGACGGAGATCGCCTCTGCACCTGCCGCGCGCAGTTCGTTGATGACGCGCAGGAGATCGTCATCATGGATGACGTAGAGATTCGGATTCTCGCCCGCCTTCACTGGCTTTGCGCTGTCATCCATGTGGACAATGACTCCCTCGCCCTCAAGGGGGACGAGCGCAGCACGGTAGCGCAGCATATCCTGATCCTGCTCATTCCCTGCCTCGGCGGCAGCTGCCTGCATCTTACGCAGCTCTTCGCCGAGCTCGTCACGCTCGTGCTCGGTCTGGAGCAGGCGATCCGAGATCTCCTCGATGCGCTGCTGCGAAAGACTTCCCTTTCCGTCCTGTGCCGTACGGAACTGTACGGCAATCATAAAGCCGATCAGGACACAGACGAGGGCAATCAGCCACCCGCCCTGCCGGAATTGTTTCATTTACTTCCCCTCTGTCACTTTGTCTGCGAGTTTGATAAATGGCGCGTCATAGCTGAAGTCGACATACTCGATCGTATGACGCGTGGTCTTCTGATCCTGTAAAAAGTCCTGTGTCAGCCCCGCCTTCTCCGGGATACGCTCGAGGTCTCCGAGACGGATGGGCAGGGCGCTCTTCGTATAAGCGACGACGGCGGACGGCACGGTGATATTGACCTCGGAAATCTCTCCGATATCCGCCGGGTCAATTTTGCCAAGGAATGTAATCACCTTTGCAACCTGCGCATCGGAATTGTCATCCCCGATGTAGAGGTCGCGCAGCTTCACCCCCGTGATGATGGGAATGTCCGCCCCCTTGAGCGTGCGGTAGCTCGCGATCACCTTGCCCTGCCGATCGAAATCCAGATAGCCGTAGTCACAGGCAACGGTTGCAACCGGAATGCGCTCGACAATCTCCATTTCAATCTTATTCGGCAGCTGACGCCGCACAACAGCAGACTCGATGCGCAGATCATGCAGCAGATTCGTCGTCATGGCGTCCGTCTTTAGCTCGAAGAGGCGCTGTCCATACTGAATGCGCGCGATCTCACAGAGCTCTGCCTCGTCAAGATGGACATTGCCGCGCACAATCAGACGCTGAAAGGTGAAGAGCGGTGAGTAGATGAGCGCCGCGATGATCGCAGCGGCGCACAGGAGGTAGAGTGCCCCCTTTAGAACGCGGCGAGACCTCATCGACGGTACCCTGCCATCGCGAGCATCTCCTCGCAGAACTCAGGGAACTCGATACCGACGGCACGCGCAGCGTCAGGCACGAGCGAGATCGCCGTCATGCCCGGCACGGAATTGACCTCGATGGCGTACGGCTCGCCCGCATCGCTCAGCATGACATCGACGCGTGCAACGCCCGCGCAGCCGCACGCATTGAATGCGCGGACGGCCATCTCCTGCACCGCCGCTGTGCACTCTGCGGAGAGCTCCGCAGGAATGAGATGCCGCGAGGCACCCGGCGTATATTTGCTCGCGTAGTCATAGCGACCCGAGGTGGTCGTGATCTCGATGATCGGGAATGCCTTCCCGCGGGAGGGCGTTCCCCAGACGGCAACCGTCAGCTCGCGCCCTTGGATGAACTCCTCCACGAGCACGGTATCTCCGTAGGAAAATGCCTCATCAATAGCGCTCTGCACGTCCTCCTCACGTGTCACGATGTAGACGCCGATGCTCGAGCCCTGCTCGGGTGCCTTGACGACGAGCGGCAGATCAAACTCCGCGCGCACGCGCTCGGCAGTCTGCGCATCTCTCTCCCCCGCATGAATGCAGAGGAAGCGCGGGGTTGCAATCCCCTCCGCGAGGAAGATGCGTTTCGTCATCATCTTGTCCATCGTGAGCGCAGCCGCACGCACGCCCGAGCCCGTGTAGGGGATGCCGAGCATATCGAGCGTCCCCTGCAGGATGCCGTCCTCGCCGTACTTCCCATGCAGCGCATTGAACACGATTGCAGGATGCAGATTTTGAATCTCCTCGGCAAACGTGGACGGATTCAGCTCCATGCCGACGGCGGGATAGCCTTTTGAGAGCAGCGCCTTTAGGATCTCCCCACCCGAGCGGCGCGAGACCTCCGCCTCTGTGGAGGGGCCGCCCATGACGACGACGACGGGCGGTTCATCGGAGCCGGCCGTGCCGTTCTTGAGTTGCTCGACAAGCGCCTCCCCAACCTCGAGGATATTGCCCGCGCCCATCGTGATGACGAGGTCGCCCGCGCGCACGTGCTGTGCGAGATAGCGCTCGAGATCTGCGCGCTCGGGCAGGTAGACTGCGTCCTGCCCCGTCGCCTCTGCGACCTCCTCCATCAGCGTCTCGCCGCTGATGCCGGGGATTGGGGCCTCCCCCGCCGCATAGACGTCGGTCAGGAGGAGCAGGTCGGCGGCGGCAAAGCATCCGCCGAACTCCGCGCGCAGGAGCTGCGTCCGCGAGTAGCGATGCGGCTGAAATACGCAGATGAGGCGCGCAGGATTCGTTGCGCGCGCCGCTGTGAGCGTCACGGCGATCTCCGTCGGATGATGAGCATAGTCGTCCACCACCCAGACACCGCGCTCCTTGCCCTTCGTCTGGAAGCGTCGCTTTGCCCCGTGGAAGCCCGCGAGCGCATCCCGAATCTGCACAAAGTCGACACCCGCAAGCCGTGCGACCGCAATGCAGGCAAGCGCGTTGAGCACATTGTGCCGCCCCGGGATATTGAGGGAGACACGCCCCATCTCCGTCCCGCGCTCAAAGACGGTGAAGGAGATCACAGAGCCGTGCGTCTCGATGTCCGCCGCACGGTAATCCGCCTCCCTGTCGATGGCATACGAAACAACACGACGCTTCGTCTCCGCCGCAATCTGCCGCAGGATCTCATTTTCAAAGCAGAGCACCGCCGTCCCGTCCTCCGCTACCTGATCGACGAATGTGCGGAACGCCTCGATGATCTTCTCCATCGTGCCGTAGTGATCCATGTGATCGTCCTCGACGTTCGTCACAACGGCGACGTGGGGTCGCAGCTTGAGGAAGGAGCCGTCGCTCTCATCCGCCTCGGAGATGAGGTAACGGCTCGTGCCGAGCTTCGCATTCGTGCCGAGATCGGGCACCTCACCGCCGACGATGATGGTCGGCGACACACCCACGCGGTCGAGTGTTACGCCGATCATGGAGGTCGTCGTCGTCTTGCCGTGCGAGCCTGCGACGGCGATGCCATCGTACTCATTGACGAGCGCCGCGTTAATGTCCGAGCGGTGCAGCTTCGGGATACGCAGATCCCACGCTGCAATAACCTCAGGGTTGTCGTAGGGAATTGCTGTGGAGACGACGATGGCATCCGCACCGCGCACATTCTCCGCACGCTGTCCATCCGTCGACACACGCGCACCGAGACGTACGAGCTCCTCGATGATGGGTGAGGTTCCCTGATCGGAGCCGGACACATTGTAGCCGAGCAGGAGGAGAATCTTGGCGAGCGGACTCATCCCGGCGCCGCCGATACCGACAAAATGTATGTTGTGAATCCCCTTCAAATCCTTGAGCAACGTCCTCACCCTTATCCTTTACAAATCCCCAACGCGAGTGCTGCGATCTCCTCTGCCGCCTCGGGCTTGCCGAGGCGCTTCATCGCCGCCGCCATACCCGCGCGACGTGCATCGTCCGCGAGCAGTCCGCCGAGCGCTCCCTCGAGCGCCGCGCCGCTGACATCGCGGTTGAGGATGACCTCCGCAGCGCCCGCCGCCTCGACAGCGCGTGCATTTTTCTCCTGATGATTCTCCGCCGCATACGGGTACGGAATGAGGATCGCGGGCACCCCCCGTGCCGCGAGCTCCGCCAGCCCCGTTGCGCCCGCACGAAAGACGGCAACATCCGCCATTGCCATCGCCTCGGGCATATTGTAGAGATACGGCAAAACGCGCAGGTTCGGATGATCCTCGAGCCGTACGCCCGCATTCCGTATGCGCGCAAGTGTGTCGCCGTGCTCGTCCGCACCCGTCACATGGAGGTACTGCACCTCGCTCTGCTCCGCCGCGTGCGCGATGACCTCGACCATCGCGCGGTTGATTGAGCGCGCCCCACGGCTGCCACCCGAGACGAGCACGGTCTTTTTCGTAGGATCGAAGCCGAATGCCCGCGCCCCGTCCTCACGCGTCGCTGTCAGCACCTCTGGGCGGATTGGATTGCCCGTCACATGGGTCTTTTCCTTTGGAAAAACATTCTTTGCGTCCTCCATGCCCACGGCAATCGCCGTTGCAAATTTTGCAAGGATGCGGTTCGTCACGCCTGCAAAGACGTTCTGCTCCTGCACGAGGGTTGGCACGCCCGCAAGGCTCGCCGCGAGGAGGATGGGACCCGCGACATAGCCGCCTGTCCCGATGGCAACGTCCGGCTGAAAGCCATGCACAATGCCGCGCGCACGCGCAACGGCAAGCAAGGCGCGCCACGCGCGGGAAATGTTCTCCAATGAAATTTTTCGCTGAAAACCCGCAAGATCAATCGGAATGAAGTCAATCCCCTCGCGCGGCACGATGTCCGCCTCCAGCCCGTGCGGCGTGCCGACGTAGAGGATGCGTGCAGATGGCTCGCGCTGCTGAATCGTACGGATGATCGTGAGCGCGGGGTAGATGTGTCCGCCCGTGCCGCCGCCGGATACGATGATATTCATAGCTCGTTCACGATCCTCTTGAAGTCCCGTCCGCGCTCCTCGTAGCCGCCGTACATATCGAAACTGGCACATGCGGGAGACAGCAGGACTGTCTGCGGGGCGGAGGCGCGTTCATGCGCAATCCGCACCGCCTCCGCCATATGGTAGCCCGCGCGGTGAATCTGCTCCGATGCAAGACCTGCGTCCAGTGCCGCCGCAGCAAAGCGCTCCGCCGCATCGCCAACGAGGATGAGTTCATCCACGCGCGCATGTACAAGTGCCATAAACTCCGTGAGATCAGTCAGTTTGTCGTCGCCGCCCGCAATCAGAATGATGTGCCCGTCAAACGCCTCGAGCGCCTTGATTGCAGAATCCGTATTCGTCGCCTTCGAATCATTGAAGTATCTGACGCCGTCCAACGTCCGCACAAATTCGATACGGTGCTCCACGCCCTTGAACGCGCGCAGTACGGGACGCATCTCTGCAGGCGTCACCCCCGCAAAGAACGCCATCGCCGCTGCCGCAAGCGCATTCTCGACATTGTGTCCGCCCGGAATTCCGAGTTCGATTGTCTCAATGAGGACATGCTCCTCGCCGTCCCAGCGGATGACGATCATGCCGTCGGCGCGCACGCATGCGCCCTCTGCGAGTTCCTCACGCCGACTGAAGAAACATACCTGCCCATTGGCACGATCCGCCATCCCGCGCGTATGCGGATCGTCATAGTTCAGCACGAGGAAGTCCTCCGCCGTCTGCGCGGCAAAGAGCTTCTCCTTCATCGCCTGATAGACCTCCATCGAACCGTGGCGGACGATGTGGTCGGGGGTCACGTTCAACTCCGCGACAATCGCAGCGTGAAAATGCGTGGTCGCCTCCATCTGATAGCTCGAGATCTCCGCCGCAATCGCACCGTCTGCGGGGATCTCCTGCGCCACGTCGATGAGCGGCACGCCGATGTTGCCGCCGACGCCGACCGATGCAAAATGCGCGCGCAGAAGCTCACCGAGCAGGGTCGTTGTTGTGGTCTTGCCGTTCGTCCCCGTGATGGCGTAGATGGGCGCGCGCGCAATCTCTCCCGCCAGCTCTACCTCCGTCGTCACGCGGATGCCGCGCGCACGCGCAGCAGTCACGAGCGGGATGCGCTCGGGCACGGCGGGCGAGAGGACGATGAGATCCGTCCCCGCGAGCAGTTCTTCCCTTTGTGCGCCAAAGACGCAGGAGATTCCCTGCGCCCGCAAATCTTCGATATGTTTCTGCGTCAGTGCATCTTTTTCCGCATCCGCCTCATCCTTCGCATCTGAGAGTGTCACGCGCGCGCCCGCCGCCGCGAGGTATGCCGCCGCCGCAAAGCCGCTGATGCCCGCTCCGATGACGAGCGCAGACTGATTTTGATAGGACAATTCCCTGTGTCCCCCTTAGTATGAATTCGTATTGATTTTATATCGGTTATCACGGGTGAATAGATGTTGGGCAGCTTAGTGCGTTTCCCTAAGCGAACCATAGTGGAGCAAGTGAGTAAAGCGTGCGGTATGCCCCGGCGGATTTCTTTCGTTCAAGCGAAGCGCGTTTAAGAAGTCCGCCGGTATTTAAGCATACAAGCACGCGATCACTTGCGCAACTAAGCGTTCGCGTGGGGAATGCACGATGCCGCCATTTAAGATATGAGTACAACAATCCACGCGAGTATAGCACCCGCTGCGCCAACCGCCCAGAACGTGTAGACCACGCGTGTCTCGCTCCACCCGCCGAGCTCGAAGTGATGATGAATCGGACTCATGCGAAAGATCCGCTTGCCGCGCGTCTGGAACGAGATGACCTGCAGGATCACGGACAGCGCCTCGCAGAAGAAGACGAAGCCCACGATGGGCAGGAGCATCTCCGTATGCGAGAGGATTGCAATGCCTGCGAGCGCTCCGCCGAGTGCAAGCGAACCTGTATCTCCCATGAAGATTCTCGCCGGATGATGATTATACCACAAAAAACCGACCGTTGCACCAATTATCGCCGCAGAGAACGTCATGAGACCGCTGTCGACAGAATACAGGAGCGCCGCATAGAAGAGCGCTGCCACGGCGACTGTACCCGAGGCAAGCCCGTCAAGCCCGTCCGTCAGATTGACCGCATTCGACGTGCCGACGAGCACGAATACGACGAGGACATAGTACAGCGCGCCGATGTCGAGTGTTTCACCGAGGATTGGCATCCACACGCTCGTATCGTGTCCGAGCAGTGCGCGCCCGATGAGGATGGTAATAGCGGAGATGAGGAGCTGTCCGAGCAGCTTCTGATAGGCGCGCAGCCCGAGGTTGCGCTTCTTCACGACCTTGATGTAGTCGTCCGCAAAGCCGAGCAGGAAATGCCCGAGAAAAATGAAGAGCGCGAGCAGCGTCGTCACCGTGAGCGGCGCAAAGAGCAGGGTCGCCGCAGTCACGGCGAGCACAATCATCACGCCGCCCATCGTCGGCGTGCCGCTCTTTGCCTGATGGCTCGCAGGACCCTCCTCGCGAATGCTCTGCCCGTATTTCAGACGGTGCAGGAATGGGAGAAAGTATACGCCACTGAAAAGGACAATAGCGAGCGATGTCACGACGGTCACAAGAGCGCGCAGCTGCGGAGAAAGAAAATCTACGAGATGTTCCATCAGTGCCCCGCTTCCTTGCCCGTCAAAAGTCCAATGATCTCTTCCATCTTCATCCCGCGCGACCCCTTGAAGAGGACAGTGTCACCATCCGCAAGCAGATTCTTTAGCACGTCAGCCGCCTCCGCATGCGTCTCCACGTGATGCGCGGTGCAGCCTGCTTCCTCTGCTTCCTCGTGCATCCATCGCGCCTGCGGTCCGTAGACCACGAGTGCCGCAAACCCCAGCTCTGCAACTCTTTTTCCGATATCCCGATGCGCCTCCTCGGCAGCCGCGCCGAGCTCGAGCATATCACCGAGCACGGCGATCTTGCGCCCCGCGTAGAGTGATGCTGTCGTCTCAATCGCAGCGCGCATGGACGAGGGGCTCGCGTTGTAGGCGTCGTTGATGAAGCGCCACGCGCCGACCTCATGCACCTCATAGCGCATTTTGGACGCGGCGAGATGCGAAAGCCCCGTTTGCATCTCCTGCGGCGTGAGTCCGAGGACAAAGCCCGCCGCAAGTGCCGCAAGTGCGTTGCTGACATTGTGTCTGCCCGCAAGCGGAATACTGTAGTCGTGGCGCTCGTTCGCCCACGTCACCATGAACTGCGAGCCGTCTGCCGCACAGCGCAGCGCCTCGGCGCGCACGTCCACATCCGCAGAGATGCCATAGGTCAGGACACGCACGCCCTCCGCCGCGCGTGCACGCATTGCGGCGACGCGTGCGTCATCTGCATTGAGGATGACCGTCCCACCCGCAGGGATTGCCTCCACGAGCTCTGCCTTTGCCTTTGCAATATTCTCAATGGAGCCGAGCAGCTCCATATGCACCTCGCAGACATTCGTCACAATGCCGACGTTCGGGGCGGCGACGGGAGCGAGCGCCGCGATCTGTCCCATGCCGCGCATACCGATCTCCACAACGGCGGCACTATCCTCCGCCGTGATGCCGAGCAGCGTGAGAGGCAATCCGACCTCGTTGTTGTAGTTCGCTGCAGTGCGGCAGACCGCGCCGCGCCCCGAAAGCACGGCGGCGGTCAGATCCTTCGTTGTCGTCTTGCCGTTCGACCCCGTAATGGCGACAACGGGAATATCGAACTTTATGCGCCACGCGTGCGCGATTGCCTGATACGCCGTAAGTGTGTCCGCCACCGTGAGGACAGCGCCCTTCGCCTTTTTAAGAGCCTTCTGTACGGGGTCGGAAATCGGCTCCGCGATGAGCACCGCCGCTGCCCCCTTATTGAGCGCATCTGCTGCAAAATCCGCGCCATCAAAGTTCTCGCCGCGCAGCGCGATAAAGAGGTCTCCATCCGAAATCTTCCTCGTGTCGGTTGTGATATGCGGAATGGCGGCATTCCCCACAAGTTTCCCACTGTGCACATGCGCGCCTGTCGCCGCGCGCAGCTCGTCCCATGTCAGCCTCATGTCACAGCCCTCCAATTGCTTCGCGCGCCGTCTCGCGGTCGTCGAAATGAATGGTTCCGTCCTTCAGAATCTGGTAGTTCTCATGCCCCTTGCCGAGAATGACAACGGTATCTCCCGCCTTTGCCCTACCGATGGCGTGAAAGATCGCCGTGCGCCGATCCACAAGCTTCTCGTAAGGCTTTGCACCGATCACAGGCAGAACGCCCGTCTCCACCTCATCCAAGATCGCCGCAGGGTCCTCCGTGCGCGGGTTGTCCGAGGTGAGGACGACGATGTCTGCGAGCTCCGCTCCAATTCGCCCCATGATCGGGCGCTTCGTCCGATCGCGGTCGCCGCCGCAGCCAAAGACGGCGATGATCCGCCCCGCCGTAACGGCGCGCGCCGTGCGCAGGACATTCTCCATGCCGTCGGGCGTGTGTGCATAGTCGACGATCACGGAGAAATCCTGTCCCGCGCGCACAAGCTCGAAGCGTCCCGGCACACCCGTGAATGCACGGAGTGCCGCCGCAATATCCGCTGCGCCTATCTTCTCCGCAAGCGCCGCCCCCGTCGCCGCGAGCACGTTGTAGACGTTGAACAGCCCTGTGATGCTGATATGCAGTTTGACAGGTTCTGCCTCTCCATGCACGAGGGTCAGCTCCATGCCGTCCTGCGCGAGGTGCACATCCCGCGCCGCGAGGTCTGCTTTGCTCTCCACGCCGTAGGAGATGACGGGACAGCGCGTATGGGCTCGCATCGTCACACTCGCTGCATCGTCCGCATTGAGCACGGCGGTCTTGCCCACCTTTGTTCCCACCTCCGACACGAGGTCAAAGAGCCGTGCCTTTGCCCGCACGTAGTTCTCCATCGTCCCATGATAGTCGAGGTGATCCTGCGTCAGATTCGTGAACACCGCCGTGTCGAACTCGATGCCCGCAACGCGCCCCTGATCGAGCGCGTGGGAGGATACCTCCATCACGACCGCATCCATACCGCGCGCACGCATCTCGGCGAGCAGCTGCTGCATAACGATGACATCGGGCGTCGTGTTCGCCGTGGGGAACACCTCGTCCTCCATCATAACCTGTATCGTCCCGATCAGCCCGACGCGCTTCCCCGCATGACGCAGGATTGCGCGCACGAGGTAGCTCGTCGTTGTCTTGCCGTTCGTGCCCGTGATGCCGATGACGCGCATGCTGCGCGCGGGATAGTCGTAGAAATACGGGACAATGGTATCCAACGCCTCCTGCAGGTCAGGCACGTGGAGCACGCTCAGCCCCTCTGGCACATCCACCGTCTCCCGCTCCGTCAAAATGGCGCGAGCTCCCGCCCGCGCCGCATTTGGTATGAAGCTGTGTGCGTCCACGTGCACGCCCGCGATACAGACAAAGAGCGCGCCCTCTCCGACGCGCCGCGAATCCCGCTCAATGCTCGTGATCTCGGCGTCGCTCCCTGAGAGCCGCGCGTTCGGAATGAGACTCGCGAGTTCCTGTAAACGCTTCATCATGCGCATCATTCCCCTTCATGCGAAAAATACATATTCTGTGGCACCTGCATATGCAGCTGCTCCACGGCAATCGACTCAATCCGCGCGGGCGATTTCAGCTGCGCAATCTCGATCTTGAGCCGCTCGTTCTCCTGCTCGAGCTGATCTGCCTTCTGCTGCGTGTCGAGCAGTGTATAGCCGTTATTTGCGCTGATGCCACCGAGCAGCGTCACCACCATCGCGCCGAACGCGATGAGGAAGAAGATCGCGCGCAGGCAGTTACGCAGATTCGTATTGACCTCGCGGCGGACGAGTGGCTCCTTCGGGGACTCCAGTTCCGGTGTGGGCGCCGCGGGTATCTCATAGGCATAATCGTCTTCTCTGCGTGCCAGCATACGCCCTCACCTCCTTTATCTCTGATAGCTTATAACTTCTCTGCAGCGCGCAACTTTGCGCTCTTTGCGCGCGGGTTTGCGGCACATTCGGCGGCGCTTGCCGCACGTGCCTTGCCGATCAGCCGCACCTTCGGTGTGTGCCCGCAGATGCAGACCGGCGTTTTCGGCGGGCAGATGCAGCCCTGCGCGAGCTGCTTCAGCGTCCTCTTTACAATGCGATCCTCGAGCGAGTGGAATGTGATAACGGCAAGCCGTCCGCCCGCACTGAGCATATCGACGGCATCCTGCATTGCATCCGCAAGGATCGTCAGCTCCTCGTTGACCTCGATGCGGATCGCCTGAAAGACGCGCTTTGCGGGATGTCCGCCCTGCGCGCGCACCGCCTTCGGAACAGCGCGGTCGATCACGGCGACGAGTTCGCCCGTCGTTTCGATGGGATGCTGTGCGCGTTCCTCTATGATGAACTCTGCGATTCGCTTCGCCCAACGCTCCTCACCGTAGGTGTAGAAGATCTCCCTCAGCGCCTCAGCCGTGTACTCGTTGACAACAGTGCGCGCGCTGTGTGCGGCGCGCCTGTCCATGCGCATATCGAGCGGCGCGTCCTGCATATAGGAGAAGCCGCGTTCCGCCGTATCGATCTGCGGGGACGAAATGCCGAGATCGAAAAGAATCCCCTCGACGGATGAAATGCCCTCGCGCTCGAGAATTGCCCGCAGATTGCGGAAATTATCGTGGACAAGCGTGACTCCACACTTCACCGCTAAAAGACGCTCCTGTGCGGCGTCAATCGCCACTTCGTCTTGATCAATGCCAATGAGATGCCCTGCGGGTGAGAGCTGTGCCGCAATGCGCCCCGCGTGCCCCGCGCCGCCGAGCGTGCAGTCCACATAGATGCCGTCGGGACGAATGCGCAGAGCCGCCAGCGTCTCCTCGGGCAGAACGCTCACATGATGAAAGTCCGTCATATCGTAATCCCGTAGCCCGCAAGCTGCGTCGAGATCTCCGTGATATTCGGGTCGACCTCACCTGCATAGCGCAGCCACTTCTCCTTGTCCCAGACCTCAATGCGCGCATCCGCGCCCGTGAGGATGACATCCTGCTTGAGTCCGATGTTCGCGTAGGCGCGCAGATTCGCGGGTACGAGGAAACGCCCCTGCTTATCGCATTCGAGCGTACGCGCCCCCGCGATGAAGAAGCGGGCAAACGCGCGCGCATTCGGATCGGCAATCGAGAGCGTGCGCAGCTTTGCCGCGAACTCATCCCATGCCGCCTGCGGAAAGAGAAATAGACTGCCGTCAAGACCCTTCGTGATGATGAAGGAGACGCCGAGCTCCTGCCGGAAATCGGCGGGCAGGATGACGCGACCCTTGGCATCAATGCTGTGGGCGTATTCCCCCATGAACATCCGGCCGCACCACCTTTCCGAATCAATTCTCCACTATATGACACAAAACGCCACTTTTCACCACTTTTACTAACAGTTATAGCAAAAACACCTTTTTTTTTCAAGAAAACGCGCATTCTCTTTTTTATCTTCAATCCACAGAAAAAGCCTCTCACTCCTTGAAATAAAAGGAACAGAGGCTTTTCGCATATATGTGAGTAAAAATATAAAAAGGACATATCTCCTAGGTGGAAATATGTCCCTAAAACGAGCTGCTCAGACGAGCTCGTGCGCGATCATATACTCTGCAATCTGGAGTGCGTTGAGTGCCGCACCCTTGCGGATCTGGTCGCCGCAGATCCAGAAGTTCAGCGCATTGTCCGTCGACTCATCGCGACGCAGACGCCCGATCTCGACGTCCGTCTTGCCGGAGGTGAAGAGCGGCATCGGGTACTCCTGCTCCGACGGGTTGTCGCGCAGGATGACGCCGGGGAATGCCGCAAGCGCCGCGCGCGCCGCGTCAAGCGAGATTTCCTCAGCAAACTCGACGTTGACCGACTCGGCGTGGCTGCGGTAGACGGGTACGCGCACGGTGGTCGCCGTGATGCGCAGACTGTCGTCCTCCATGATCTTCTTCGTCTCGTCGATCATCTTCATCTCCTCTTTTGTGTAGAGGTTGTCCATGAAAACGTCGATCTGCGGGATGAGGTTGAACGCGATCTGATAGTGCTTCGGCAGCTTGCCGACGGGCAGGATGTTCGCCTCGGCGTCCTTGCCCGCCGAGAGTGCGGCGACCTGCTCCTCGAGCTCCGCCATGCCCTCCTTGCCCGCACCCGAGACCGCCTGATAGGTGGAGACGACGATACGGCGGATCTTCGCAATATCGTAGAGGGGTTTTAGCCCCATCACCATGATGATGGTGGAGCAGTTCGGATTGGCAATAATGCCCTTATGCTTCTTGATTGCCTCGGGGTTGACCTCGGGCACAACGAGCGGCACCTCGGGATCCATTCGGAACGCGCTCGAGTTGTCGATGACGACGGCACCCGCCTTGACGGCGTGGGGCGCGAACTCCTTACTCGCCGCGCCGCCCGCAAAGAGCGCAATGTCGATGCCCGCGAAGGAATCCGCCGTTGTCTCCTCAACGGTATATTCCTTCCCCATAAATGCGATCTTCTTGCCCGCCGAGCGGCTGGATGCGAGGAGGCGCAGCTCCGAGAACGGGAATTTGCGCTCCTCGATGAGGTTGAGGAACTCCTGACCGACGGCGCCCGTTGCGCCGAGGATGGCAACACGATATTTCTTCATCATATACTCCCCTTACAGCAGTTTATCCAGTCCGACCGTGAGCGATTTGAGTCCGCGCACCTTCTTCGCGGCAAGCACGACGCCCGGCATGAAGGACTCGCGGTTCAGTGAATCGTGGCGGATCGAGAGCGTCTGCCCGAGTCCGCCGAAGATGACCTCCTGATGCGCGACATAGCCCGGCAGACGGACGCTATGGATGTGCATGCCCTCGTAGTCCGCGCCGCGCGCCCCCGCGATCTTCTCCTCTTCGCCCGGATGTCCCTGTGCGTGCTCTGCACGCACCTCGGCGATCATTGCCGCCGTCTGCACCGCCGTCCCCGAGGGTGCATCCAGCTTGTTGTCGTGGTGAAGTTCGATGATCTCGACCTCCGGCATATACTTCGCCGCCATGCGGCTCATGAGCATCATGAGCACGGCGCCTATGGCGAAGTTCGGCGCAATGAATACGGGCGTATCATTCTCGTCCGCCGCAGCCTTGATTGCAGCCTTCTGCTCCTCGGAGAGCCCCGTCGTGCCGACCACGGGCGAGACCTTGTGCGCGAGCGCTATCAGCACATTCCCATACACCACGTCGGGACGCGTGAAGTCGATCATCACATCGGGCTGCAGGCGCTTGAGTGCGGCGTCGAGGTCGGTCTCCACGAGCACGCCGTTCTTCGCGATCCCCGCAAGTTCCCCTGCATCCGCGCCACCGACGATATCGACCGCACCGACGAGTTCGAGTTCCGCATCGTCAATCACGGCTTTCAGCACCGCGCGCCCCATGCGCCCTGCCGCGCCATTTACCAAAACCTTTGTCAAGGCAATCTCCTCCCAAATTCAATATGTTGCTATTCTAGACCAGAGAATCCCAACATGTCAAGGAATACAAGAACACGTAAATATTCAGATCTCCCGCATATGCTCGAACCGCTCCCGATACTGGCGCATGAGAGTCGGCAGAACAAAGGAGAGGGCGGCGGGGTCGTCCACGGTATCAAGCGCCGCACGGCGCGCGAGGAGGAGGAGATCCATGTCGGCGAGCACGTCCGCTATCTTGAGATCGCCGAGTCCATGTTGCATCGCGCCGAAGAACTGCCCCGGACCACGCAGACGCAGATCCTCCTCAGCGAGACGGAAGCCATCGCTCGTCTGCTCGATGACCTGCAGCCGCTCCTGCGATGCCGCGCTCCTGCCCGCAATCAGGATGCAGTAGGAGGCATGGGCGCCGCGCCCGACGCGCCCGCGCAGCTGGTGCAGCTGGGAGAGTCCGAAGCGCTCCGCGTGCTCCACTACGAAGATACTCGCATTCGGCACGTTGACGCCAACCTCGATGACGGTCGTCGAGACGAGCAGCTTGACGCGGTTCGCGTAGAAGTCGTCCATCACCGCCTCCTTCTCCGCAGACTTCATGCGGCCGTGCAGCAGCCCGCAGCGAATTCCGCGAAAGATGCCATGCGCGAGCTCCTCATAGACCTCCTCCGCCGAGGGCAGATCCATCTCCTCACTCGCCTCGATGAGCGGGCAGACGACATATGCCTGACGCCCGCTCTCGATCTCCCTGCGCACGAACGCATAGATCTTTGCGCGCGCCGTCTCATCGCGCAGAAAGGTACGGATGGGCTGCCGCCCCGGCGGCAAATGCTCGATGCGCGAGACATCGAGGTCGCCGTAGACCGTCAGCGTCATTGTGCGTGGAATCGGTGTCGCCGTCATGACGAGCACGTCGGGCGTGACTGCACTTTTTTTCTCGAGCGCGGCACGCTGCGCGACACCAAAGCGGTGCTGCTCGTCCGTCACGACCAGCCCGAGTGCGGCGAACGCGACGTGATCCTGTATCAGCGCGTGCGTTCCGACGGCGATATCCACCTCGTGCGCGGCGAGCGCCGCATCCATCGCCGTGCGCTCCTTCTTCGTGAGCCGCCCCGAGAGGAAGCCCACGCGCACACCGAGGGGCGTAAGGAGCTCACGCAGATAATCATAGTGCTGCCGCGCGAGAATCTCCGTCGGTGCCATCATCGCGCCCTGATGCCCGCTCTCCACCGTCTTGACGAGAGCAAGCAGCGCAATCGCGGTCTTGCCCGAGCCAACATCGCCCTGCACGAGTCGGCGCATGGGCAGCGGCGACTCCATATCACGCCGAATTTCGCCCCACACCTGCTCCTGATCGGCGGTCAGCGTGAAGGGCAGCGCCGCGCGGACGCGTTTGACGAGCGTGCCGTCCGCTGCGTGCGCAATGCCCTCCTGCTCCTCTGCCGTGCGTTTCTTGAGCGCGAGCAGCCCACACTGGATGAGATAGAGTTCCTCAAAGGCGAGGCGCCGCCGCGCCGTGCGCAATTCCTCCTCCTGCTTTGGAAAGTGGATGTGCCAGAAGGCGCTTCTCCGCCCGATCAGGCGATATTTCTCACGGACGCGCTGCGGCAAATTCTCCTCGAGTTCGTCCGCCGTCTGCGCGAGCGCGTATTCCATCATTGCGCGCAGCTGCTTCTGCGTCAGCCCCTCCGTCGCGGCGTAGACAGGCAGGATGCCGAGATGCGCCCCCGCATCCTCCTCTGCACCGAGGAGTTCGAACGACGTGATATTCGTGAGCGCGAGCTGACCGCCGCCGTTATAGGCATACTCCGCCTTGCCTGTGAGGAGGAGGCGCCGCCCCTCGCGCAGCTTCGTCTTGAGGAATCGCTGGTTAAACCAGACCGCCTGTGCATAGCCCGTCTCATCGCCGAGGAGCACCGTCAATATGGTAAAGCCGCGCCGCCGCGCCTGACGCTCCGTCACGCGCTGAATGACGGCGAGCACGGTCGCTCGCTCCCCTGCGTGCAGCTGGGCGATGGGCGTCACGCGGCTCTGATCCTCGTATGCACGCGGATAGTACGTCAGGAGGTCGTACACCGTCTGAATGCCGAGGCGCGCAAATGCCGCCGCCTTTTTCACGCCGACGCCGCGCACCTTGCTGATCGTGTCCGAGAATTTCATTGCGCCTCCTTCCTTTCCTTGATAAAAAAAGCTGCCGCATACACGGCAGCTTTTTCCATAAACAAATACGTTTTAGAGCTTCGGACCCGCGGAGACGAGTTCACGTCCCGCCTCGTTGCCCTCATACTTCTTGAAGTTCTTGATGAAGCGCTCTGCGAGATCGCGCGCCTTCTCATCCCACTCCGTACGGCTTGCATAGGTGTCACGCGGGTCGAGAATCTTCGGATCAACGCCCGGCAGCTCCGTCGGAACCTCAAAGTCGAAATACGGAATCTTCTTCGTCGGCGCGCTGTCGATCGAGCCGTCCTGAATCGCGTGGATGATGCCGCGCGTATCCTGGATCGAGATGCGCTTGCCCGTGCCGTTCCAGCCCGTGTTCACGAGATAGGCGCGCGAGCCGTGCTCCTCCATCTTGCGCACAAGCTCATCCGCGTACTTCGTCGGATGGAGCTCGAGGAACGCCTGACCGAAACACGCCGAGAAGGTCGGCGTTGGCTCCGTGATGCCGCGCTCCGTGCCCGCGAGCTTCGAGGTGAAGCCCGAGAGGAAGTAGTACTTCGTCTGCTCCGGCGTCAGGATGGAGACCGGCGGCAGAACGCCGAACGCATCCGCCGAGAGGAAGATGACGTGCTTTGCGTGCGGTCCGGCGGACTTGTCCGCAACGTGACCGAGCACGATGTTCTCAATGTGATTGATCGGATACGAAACGCGCGTATTCTCTGTGACCGTCTTGTCCGCGAAATCGACGCGACCTGCGAGATCGACCGTAACGTTTTCAAGGAGCGCATTACGGCGGATCGCCTGATAGATGTCCGGCTCTGCCTCGGGATCGAGGTTGATGACCTTTGCATAGCAGCCGCCCTCGTAGTTGAAGACGCCCTCGTCATCCCAGCCGTGCTCATCATCGCCGATGAGGAGACGCTCGTTATCGGTCGAGAGCGTGGTCTTGCCCGTGCCGGAAAGTCCGAAGAACAGCGTCGTGTTCTGCCCCTGCTTGTCCGTGTTCGCCGAGCAGTGCATGGAGGAGATGCCCTTGAGCGGAAGGTAGTAGTTCATCATCGAGAACATGCCCTTCTTCATCTCGCCGCCGTACCACGTGTTGACAATGATCTGCTCACGGCTCGTGAGGTTGAACATGACCGCGGTCTCAGAGTTGAGCCCGAGATCGCCGAAGTGCATGACGCGCGCCTTTGCCGCATTGTAGACCACGAAGTCGGGCTTGAAGCTCTCGAGCTCCTCCGCCGTCGGACGGATGAACATATTCGTGACGAAATGCGCCTGCCAGGGAACCTCCACGATGAAGCGAACCGCCATGCGCGTATTCACATTCGCACCGCAAAATGCGTCAACGACAAAGAGGCGCTTGTTGCAGAGCTCACGGATCGCAATCTCGCGCACGGTGTTCCACGCCTTCTGCGTCGCACGATGGTTGTCGTTCTTATACTCGTCGGACGTCCACCAGACGGTATCATGTGAGGTCTCGTCGTCAACGATGTACTTGTCCTTTGGAGAGCGACCCGTGTAGATGCCCGTCATGACATTGACGGCGTCCTTCATCTCCGTCACCTGTCCGCGCTCATATCCCTCGAGATCGGGGCGCAGTTCCTCACGGAACAGCTGGTCATAGTCGGGGTTGTGAACAATCTCCGTCGTGCCTGTGATGCCGTACTGTGTCAGATCGATCTTTGCCATTATGATAACCTCTTTCCCCAAAAAAGTTTGGCTATATTGATGTGAGGCAAAATTGCCTCAATATCATACAAGATGATTCAGCGTACTTTGTGAGAATTCTTCACATAATCTGGAAATCCTCCTTTGTTATGAAAAATTTTTATTGTTTCCTT
>NZ_ALKG01000044.1 GCF_000286455.1 Selenomonas sp. FOBRC6 | reverse complement strand
TGCTTCCCTAACGATAGGTGGAGGGAGGTGCATATGATGTTGGAGGTTCTCGTTTCACTAGCGGTAGGTATCGCAGCGAGTCTGATCGCTGCGTATATCTACGAGCGCATCCGTTAGCGACAGCTTCATTCTGGTTTGTGTAGGAGCGGACTGACTATTCGTGAATACACACAAAAATCCCCTGCAGGTGACTAATCTGCAGGGGATTTTTGCGGTGCAAGTGTCGGATTGTCTTCGTTTCACTGTGTCTACAGTATAGCACAGCTTCGGGTGTATTTCAAGTCCTGCACATTCACAGCTTAAACTTCGACGTGATTTCGTTGAGCTTGCCGGCAGTCTGCGCGAGGGATTCGGCGCTGTCGCTCACGTCGTGCAGGCTCGCGCTCTGCTCCTCGGAGGCGGCGGCGACGGTCTCGGCATTCGCGCCCGTCTTCTCGGCGACAGCGCTGATGTTCTGCGCGTTGCCGACGACATCCTGCATATCCTGTGCTGTGTGGTCGACCGCCTGACTGATGTGTGCGATGCTGTTGCGTACGTCGTCGAGACGTTTCTGGATGGAGTCGAAGCTCTTCTCCGTCTCGACTGTGACCTCCTTGCTCGCTGCAACCTTTTCCTCGGCGTTTGCAATTGCGCCGGCGGCGAACTGGATGCTCTCGATCATCTGGCTGATCGTCTGTTCGATCTCGTTCGTCGCAGCAGAGCTCTGCTCGGCGAGCTTGCGCACTTCCTCGGCGACAACGGCAAAGCCGCGTCCCGCCTCACCAGCACGCGCCGCCTCAATGGCTGCGTTGAGGGCGAGGAGGTTCGTCTGACCCGCGATCTCGCGGATGGTGGTGACGACGTTCTTGATGGCGTCGGAGCCCGTGACGAGCTTCTCCGAGACGCGCGAGATCTCGGTCATGGAGTCGCTGACGGTCGCGTTCTGCTGGACGAGCTGATGAATGTACTTCATGCCCTGATTTGCGTCCTCGACAGCGTCACTTGCCGTCTGGTTTGCGTGGACGCCGCTCGCGCTCATCTCCTCGGTGCGCGCACTGACCTGCTCGATGGCGGTCGAGATCTCGCCGATGCTGTCGTTGTTGTGCGAGGCATCAGAGGCAACGTCCGTAATCGTGTGTGCAATGCTTTCGGAGACCTGCATCTGCGACTGGACGGAGCTCGAGAGCGAGTCACTCTCCTTCGAGAGGTTGTCCGCCTCGGTCTGGATGGAGCGGACGATGTGATGGAGAGCGTCCTTCATCTCAAGCAGTTCGTTTGCCATGTCGCCGATCTCGTCGTTCCATGTCGCGCGTGTGCCTTGGAAGGAAAGATCGAGCTTGCCAAGCTTTCCAACATCACCGCGCAGCTTGACGAGACGGTTCGCGAGGCGGCGTGCGTACCATGTCGCGGCTGCGCCGATGCCGATGATGCCCACAATGCTGATGACGAGGACAATGATGAAGATATGGTCGACGTTGCTGTTGAGCTTCTCAAGCTGCTGCTCCTGTACCGAGGTCTGGCTATCGGCAGCCTTATTGAAGAGCGCATCGATCTCATCCGTCTTCTTGCGCAGCTCCGTGGAGGCAGCAGTTGCAGTCTCAATATCGTTGCGCTCGTAGAGGGAGATGATGGTCTTCGTCTGTTCAGTGTAGTCGTGAACTGCCGTGCGCAGTTCCTCGCCGCGTGCTTTTGCCTCGGGGTTGACGGCGTTCCCGGCGAAAGTGCTGATACGCTCGTCTGCCTTCTTGAGCGCGTTCTCCGTGTCTGTCGCGCGGTTCGGATCGCGCGTGATGATGTAGCCACGCAGCTCGCTTAGCCCTTGATGGAAGTCATCCTCCGCCTCGAGCAGCGTGATGCTGTTCTTGACCGTAACGGAGAGCAGATGCTGATAGTCCGCACTGGTCGTCTTGAACTCATAGAGCACGACGGCGAGCAGCACGATCATCAGTGCGATCACACTGCCGACGAGCCCCGTGAGCTGCAGCCCGATGGGCATTCGCTGTCCCATAAAAATCCTCCTCGTTTCCTTTCCTCGGTCACATTCCTGCGTGTTCTCACGCACTGTGATACCATATATATGCGTAAATATTTTGCGCTTGATGGGACGACATGTCAATCCCTTTTTTTAGAATGAGAAAAATTTTTTCTAAAACAGACACAGGCTATTGCAATGAGGCAGGGAATATGATAAATTTACATCCATAAATTTCCTGCCTGCACGATGCACCGGGTGTTCGCCGTGGACGACGGGGGCGGTGCACGCACTTTTGGAACGATTAGCCGGCCTTGGTGAGGGAGTACCTCGGGACTTGGCGGGATGATTAGTGTCTGCACGACGGAATCTTTAATATATATTGTGCATAGACGACCAAATGACGGCAGGAAATCGAAGCTGGTGCATTCACCAGCTTTTCTTTTTGCCCAAAATGCGCTAGAATATATAGACGGCTTATGCAGGAGGCATTTGCTGTCGATGGATATTATATGGAAAATACATTACACGGAGGTAATGTTATGGCACTTTTCGAGGGAATCGGAAGAATCAGCGACTATGCGCAGCTGAAGAGTCTCAGGCGCGAGATGAAGTACCGCATCAAGACGGGGCAGAGTCTCGCGGAGGCGATGGGCAAAACGGTGCAGCAGAACAAGCTGACATCATCGACGCTGCAAAAGACGCAGAAGGCGGATGCAAACCGCGAGATGCAGATTCGTCAGAAGCTGCGGCAGGGGCAGAAGCTCTCCGCGACGGACAAGCAGTATCTGAAGGACAACAATCCCGACCTCTACGAGAAGGTGGCGCGGATCGAGGAGCGGCGTGAGGCACTGGCACGTGCGCTCAGGAACGCCAAGACGAAGGACGAGGCGCTGCGCGCCGTGGCACAGGCGAATATCGCTGTGCTCTCGGAGATGCAGAAGGGCGGCGGGGCATCGCCGAACTTCAGCAATGTGGGCGGCGGGTCTGCCGAGGGAGCAGGCGCATCCGTCATGACGGCGGGCGGTGTGGAGGCTACGGGTGACGCACTCGATGCGCCGATTGCCGAAGGGGATGCTGCCGCGCCTACGTCGGGAGAGATGCAGGGCGCGCTCGGACGTGATGCCCTCGCCGCGCAAGGTACTGCGGAGAGCGGTGCCGACGCGCACGCGGGTGAGGCGTCCAGTGACAGCCATGCGGGAGAGGCGGATCATAAGAAAGAAGGTTTCCAACCCGGCCCCGCGACGCGCGATGCCTACGGCAACCGTCGTGTGCTCTCTTCGGAGGAGCTGGACGATATGCTTCGTCAGGCGCAGGAGTCGGGGAAACTCTCCCCGCTCGACAACGAGAAGGTCTACCTCCTGCGCGCATTGCAGCGTGAGTGGATGGAGTATGCAAACTCCGAGGAGTACAAGAATCTCCCGAACACGGCGCAGGATGCTGCCGAGGAGGAGGCGCACGGCGTGCGCCGTAAAAAGGGAGCGGAGTCGGACGGCGTGCCTGTGCGCACGATTGCACCGAACGCCGCCGCCGTCTTTACTGCCGCACATCGCTACTACCATGCCGCGCACGGCGGGGAGCCATTCGAGGCGAAGGGGTAAAGGTTCGCTCAGGTATACTCTTTCTGTTTGGATAGTTATAAGGAGATATTTCATGTTTACATTCAAAGGGGACGGATTCCCCAGCTTTCACGGCATCACGCCGCAGATTCACGAGGAGGCGTTCGTCGCCCCGCAGGTATTCCTCTCGGGCGATGTGCGCGTCGGACAGTACGCGAGCCTCTGGCCGGGGGTGGTCGCACGCGGTGATGTCAACTACATCTCGGTCGGCGACTGCACGAACATCCAGGATCTCACTTGTCTGCACGTTGCGGATGACAACCCCTGCATCATCGGGGACTATGTGACCGTCGGGCACAGTGCGTGCGTCCACGGCTGCGAGATCGAGGATCACGTTCTCATCGGTATGGGCGCGGTTATCCTGACGGGGGCAAAGATCGGGCGTGGATCCATCATCGCCGCAGGTGCGGTCGTCAAGGAGAATGCCGTCATTCCGCCAAATTCGCTTGTTGCAGGTGTGCCGGCGAAGATTGTACGGGAGAATATCGACCGCATTGCGACGATCCACGCACAGGCACTTAAGTACAAATGCGAGTGGGCAGTCGAGTACGGCGTCTACCCCGAGATTGGCGGTGAGCGCTTCCACGGCGAGAAGGTCATTTGATGGCGGACGAGGATCTGATCCGCCAGCCGCACGGGCGCGAGCAGCAGGTCAAGATGGAGATCG
The DNA here is from genome assembly GCF_000286455.1 of Selenomonas sp. FOBRC6. Classification (GTDB taxonomy): domain Bacteria; phylum Bacillota; class Negativicutes; order Selenomonadales; family Selenomonadaceae; genus Centipeda. Next base: position 30,188 of record NZ_ALKG01000044.1, on the reverse strand, counting down.
TCTCCATGATCCACGGCGGTGAGTCGCCCTACGATGTGATTCACCATGTCGCACAGTGGCTAGAGAAGGTCTCGGGCGAGCCGGGCTACGCACAGTACGTCGAGGACGCCATGCGCGCCGTCTACGGCTGTGCGCTCCAGCATGTGCGTCCGATGGAGGACGAGCTGCGCGACGTGGAGGAACGTCTCTCGCGCATCCGCACCGCCTACGAAAAGCCGGAGTTCACGGAGGAGGAGAAGAAGCGCATCCGCTTCGCCATCGACCTGCACGTGAAGAACATCGAACGCCTCAAAGGCTGCATTGCACGTGCCAAGGCGAACGGTGAGACGGCGGAAATCGTGAAGAACTGAATGAAGAGAGGAGAATATGCTGACAGAAGTATTTTTTGAGTGCCTGAAGCACGACGGCATTGTGTCGATCGCATCGGTAACCCCCGAGAACGAGGCGCATATCGCAAACACATGGAACAAGTACCTGATCGTGACAGAGGACGAGAAGATCCTGATTCCCTGTTACGGCTTCCGCAAGACCGAACGCAATGCGGCGGAGCATCCGCGCCTTGCGGTGACGCTCGGTAGCCACGAGGTAGAAGGGCATCGTGGGATGGGCACGGGCTTCCTCCTGACGGGCACGGCGGAGTTCCGCAAGGACGGTGCACTGTTCGATCAGATGAAGGAGAAATGTTCCTTCGCGAATCGCGTGCTGATCTTTACGCCGGAATCCTGCAAACAGACCCTCTGAGCCTCCTTGGATACAAAATAGCATACCGAAAAATAATAAAATCCATGCCTTGTATGCATGGATTTTTTGTGCTAGAATACAGTTACAGATCACAATTTGTGAGATGATTTTGAGAACTGAATCGTGTCGTTAGGAGGAACGGATCATGAAGATTTCGACCGTAAAGAAAGTTTTTGCGGCGGGCGCAGTCCTCGCTGCAGCGGCGGTACTCTTCACAGGATGCAATGGCAACTCCGGCGTGGAGGGCAAGAAGTTCATCAACATCGGTACGGGCGGCACAGCGGGCACGTACTACCCCATCGGGGGCGCGATTGCCGAGATCCTGACCAAGGAGATTCCCGGTACGGAGGCGAGTGCGCAGAGCACGGGCGCGTCCGTTGCCAACGTCAATATGCTTGGTGACGGGACGATCGACCTTGCGACGGTGCAGAACGACATTGCATACTACGCGGCAAACGGCACGGAGATGTTCGTGGACAAGAAGGTCGACGGGCTGAAGGGGATTGCTTCGCTCTATCCCGAGACCTGCCAATTCGTCGCGCTCCGCTCCTCCGGCATCACGAGCCTTGCGGATCTGAAGGGCAAACGCGTCGCGGTCGGTGCGGTCGGTTCGGGCGTGGAGGCGAATGCGCGGCAGATCCTCGAGGCATACGGCATTACCTACGACGATATCGACGAGCAGTTCCTCTCGTTTGCCGAGGGCGCGAGCGCGCTGAAGGACGGCAATGTGGACGTCGCTGTCCTCACGGCAGGCTATCCGACGGCGTCCGTGCAGGACATCGGCGCGCAGAATCCGATCCGACTGCTCCCCGTTGAGGAGAAGGTTGCAGACAAGCTGATCGACCAGTATCCATTCTATACGAAGACAGTCATCCCCGCGGGCACGTACGCGGGCTTTGACGAGGATGTGCCAAGTGTCTCCGTCATGGCGATGCTCGCTGCAGGCCCCTCGGTGAACGAAGAGCTTGGGTACACGATCACGAAGGCGATCTTCTCGAACCTCGATCGCCTGCAGGCGGCGCACGCGGTCGGCAAACAGATCACGCGCAAGACGGCGAAGGACGGCATGTCCCTGCCGATGAACGAAGGTGCGGAGAAGTATTTCAAGGAAAAGTAGCCTTCTGTACGCGATGATGGCAATGTATCCGTGTATACCATCATACAAAGCGCTCCTCGCTTGCGTGCGAGGGGCGCTTTATGATAAAATGCGCTTATTATCGCCGCATGCGACGATAGTTCGAGAACTCGTCCTATGTTATATGGAGGGAAAGAACATGAATATCTCTACCGTAAAGAAAATTTTTGCGGCAGGCGCAGTCCTTGTATTCTCTGCTGCGCTTCTCACCGGCTGCGGCGGCGACTCCGCCTCGTCGGGGGAGAAGAAGTTCCTCAACATCGGCACAGGCGGCACGGCGGGTACGTACTACCCCATCGGCGGCGCGATTGCCGAGGTGCTGAACAAGGATATCCCCGGCATGAACGCGAGCGCACAGAGCACGGGTGCATCCGTGGCGAACATCAACATGCTGCGCGATGGTGCTGTTGACCTCGCGACGGTGCAGAACGACATCACCTTCTACGCTGTGAACGGTACGGAGATGTTCAAGGATAAGAAGGTCGACGGCCTCCAGGGCATCGCATCGCTGTATCCCGAGACCTGCCAGTTCGTGACGCTCCAGTCCTCCGGCATCAAGAGCCTCGCGGAGCTCAAGGGCAAGCGTGTTGCCGTAGGAGCTGCAGGCTCGGGTGTAGAGGCGAATGTGCGCCAGATCCTCGCGGCATACGGTGTCAGCTATGAGGACATCGATGCACAGTTCCTCTCGTTCGCCGAGGGCGCGAGCGCGCTGAAGGACGGCAATGTGGATGTCGCCGTTCTGACGGCGGGCTACCCGACGGCATCCGTGCAGGACATCGCCTCGCAGAACCCCGTACGTCTGCTCCCCGTGGAGGAAAAAATTGCGGATGAGCTGATTGCAAAGTATCCGTTCTACACGAAGACCGTCGTTCCCGCCGGCACGTATGCGGGCTTTAATGAGGCTGTGCCAAGCGTCTCCGTCATGGCGATGCTCGTCGCGGGACCCTCGGTGAACGCCGACCTCGGCTACAGCATCACGAAGGCGATCTTCTCGAACCTCGACCGTCTGCAGGCTGCGCATGCTGTCGGCAAGCAGATTACGAAGGACACGGCGAAGGCGGGGATGTCTCTGCCGATGAACGCGGGTGCGGAGAAGTACTTTAACGAGAAATGAGAGCGTACCTGATTGCGCTTCTCGCGGCCGGTTTCCTCGTTGCGTTTGACATTCTGAGCGCACCTGCACTCTTTATGCAGGCGGATGGAACAAAGACCGTCCTCGTGCGGCAGATTCGCGGCGAGACACCGCTGACGATACATTTTATCCACTCTGTGCAGAAGACCCCCGTCGAGGAGTTCCTGACCGTGCATGCGGACGGGCATTTTCATCTGACGGGTACGCGTTATCAGTCGCACGGCGTGGGGTTGCCCTTCCTCCCCGAGGAGGGCACGTTCCGACAGGAGGGGGACTACTTCGTCCTCGATATGGATCGCGACTACAGCGAGCTGAGCCTACGTACGGGCGTCGGCACGGAGCTCGTGATCGAGGCGGGCGGGCAGAGCATCCCTGTCTACGAGATGTACCCCGTCGGCACGCGCATCGACCTCGTCGTTGCGCCGCTTTACACCTACCTTTTCTGAGATTTACCGAGGCTGCCAATGCGCGGCCTCGTATTTCTTTTTCGTTCCTTTTTTTGAACTATATAAAAATTTTCCCAAAGGATGTGAACTCCCCTATGACCGATCAGAAGACTGCGGAGGCCGTGCTCAAGAAGTACGACCGCGAGTCGAATACCGCCCACTATGCGGGGGTGCCGAAGAAGATTATCGCCGCCATTGCAATTACATTTTCCATCTTTCAGCTCTACACGGCAACCTTTGGCGTTCTCGACGCCCAGCTGCAGCGCGCTGTCCATCTTGGATTCGGCCTTGCACTTGCGTATCTGCTCTATCCATTTCGGCGCGCGTGGACGCGGGACAACTTCTTTCACCCCATCGATGTGATCTTCGCCATCCTCGGTGCGGCGGCGCCTGCCTACATCGTTATTCAGTACCGCGAGCTCGTGACGCGCGCGGGCACGGTGACGACGCCCGATGTCATCGTCGGCGGCATCGGCATCCTCCTCGTCATCGAGGCGACACGGCGCGTCGTGGGGCTGCCGATGGTGACAGTCGTGCTCTTCTTTCTCGCGTATGCCTTCCTTGGCCCCTATATGCCGGGCGTCCTGGCGCATCGCGGGCTATCGATTGAGCAGCTCATCAGTCACCTCTATTTCACGACCGAGGGCATCTTCGGCATTCCGCTCGGCGTGTCCTCGACGTTCATCTTCCTCTTCATCCTCTTCGGTGCGTACCTTGAGAGCACGGGTCTTGGGAAATTCTTCATCGATCTCGCAAACGCTGTTGCAGGCTGGGCGAGCGGCGGCCCCGCGAAGGTTGCCGTGCTCTCAAGCGGACTCATGGGCACGGTTTCGGGCAGTTCGGTTGCAAACGTTGTCGGCACGGGCTCGCTTACGATCCCGATGATGAAGAAACTCGGCTACAACGCGAATTTTGCGGGTGCAGTCGAGGCGGCGGCATCCACGGGCGGACAGCTCATGCCCCCGGTCATGGGCGCAGCGGCGTTCCTCATGGCGGAGTTCGTCGGCGTCCCCTACATCGAGGTCGTCAAGGCGGCGGCAATCCCTGCGCTCCTTTACTTCACGGGCGTCTGGCTCGGTGTGCACTTCGAGGCAAAGCGCAAGAACCTCAAGGGCATCCCGCGCAGCGAGCTGCCAAACCCGATCACGCTCATCAAGGAGCGCGGGCATCTCGCGATCCCGCTCGTCGTCATCGTCTATCTTCTCGTCTCGGGCTATACGCCCATGCGTGCGGCGCTCGTCGCCATCGTTCTCTCCATCACCTGCGCCATGCTGCGGAAATCCACGCGCATGAAGCCGATCGAGATTGTCTACGGACTCGAGCGCGGCGCAAAGTCGGTGCTCGGGGTGCTCATCGCCTGTGCGGCGGCGGGCATCATCATCGGGGTCGTTACCAAGACGGGCGTTGGACTGCGGCTTGCCTCGGGGCTCATTGACCTTGCGGGCGGCATGCTCCTGCCCGCGATGTTCTTCACCATGATTACGGCGATCGTCCTCGGCATGGGCGTGCCGACCACGGCGAACTACGTCATCACCTCGACCATCGCCGCGCCTGCACTCGTGCAGATGGGCGTGCCCATCCTCGCGGCGCATATGTTTGTCTTCTACTTCGGCATCATTGCGGACGTGACCCCGCCCGTTGCGCTCGCCGCCTATGCGGGGGCGGGCATCAGTGGGGGCAACGCGCTAAAGACAGGTGTGCATGCATCAAAACTCGCGATCGCGGCGTTCATCATCCCGTACATTTTCGTCCTCTCGCCCGTTATTCTCATGGTGGATGCGACCCCGCTCGCGCTCATCATGGCAACCCTCTCGGCGCTCGCGGGCATGATCGCTGTCAGCTCCGCACTCTGCGGCTTCCTCGCCGATCACTGCCGTCCCTATGAGCGCCTCCTCCTCATCATCGCGGGGCTGCTCATGATCAAGCCCGGCGGCACAACCGACCTCATCGGCTGCGCACTCTTCGCCGTCATCCTTGCCATGCAGTATACGCGTGTGAAGAAGGCGGCGGCATGAAGACCGCGCAGGAATATATAGAGGAGCGCAGCTTTTTCGATGCCATCAAGACGCTGAACGAGTTTTCGGAATCCGCGCGTGATGCGCTCTGGAACTATCGTATGGGCTATGCCCTCTACTTTTATGCGATCAATCGGTATCCGAAGCTGTGCATTCTGCGTTTGGCTCTCGGCTATTTGGAGCGTGCAGACGAGGATACGGCAAGCAAGGCGGAGATCGAGCGCGTCTTCTTTGGCAAACCCGGCGGCATGACGGCGCGGTGCCAAGAGGCGGTTGAAAACAAGCACGGCTGGTATGCGGAGGAGCCCGCTTCTATGAGTGTGGAGCAGCTCGTGCGTGAGGCTGAGGCAGAGCGCGAGCGTGTGCGCCGTGAGGTGACGGCGTTCTTTGAACGTACACAGCGGCGCGAGATTGCGATCTCGCATCATCCTGCACAGGAAAAACTCCCCGTTGGTGCGAGCAAGTTCTACGGAACGCCCGACCTGCCCGCAGATTTTGACTGGCCGTACTATAAGGGAACGGACTTCGAGGGGGTGACGAAGAATCACCCGCTTGCCTTTCTCGCGCAGATCAATCTTGGTGAAGCCGCGCAGTATGACCGTACAGGTCTCCTGCCGAAGACAGGTGTGCTCAGCTTCTTCTATGAGACCGTGTCAATGGAGTGGGGCTTTGAACTAAAGTCTGAGGGATATGCGCGCGTCTATTATTTCCCCGAGACGGAGGGGCTTGTCCCGACACAGATTCCGGAGGAAACGAAGGAGTGGAGTGTGGGCGAGCAGGCGCTGACCTTTGCGGATGCCGTCAGTCTCCTGTCGTCTTTTGCATACAGCCGCAGGAGCGGGAAAGAGGTGGATTGGGACACCTACAACGAACTGCGGGCGGAGTTCGGATACGATGCTGTCGCACACGAGGACAATCCCATGAAGATGCTCGGCTATGCCGACGAGATTCAGAATGAAATGGAGCCGGAGTGCGAACTCTACAGCAGAGGCATTGACGGGGATATGCAGGAAGAGCTCTCCGAAGAGGAGGAAGCGGAACTTGTGAGAAATGCTGCAGATCGCTGGGTGCTGCTGTTTCAGATGGGCACCGTCGAGGACGATGAAACGGAGCTCATGTACGGCGATTGCGGGCTCATCTACTTCTGGATTCGCAAAGAGGATCTCGCCGCACGGAACTTCGACAACGTCCGCCTGATTTTGCAGTGCAGCTGAAATAGCGAATGCTTCGGTATCGAAACATAGAAAAACGAGGAATCCCTGTGCAGGGATTCCTCGTTTTTATGTGCAGACGTTTACCTTACTGTTTCTCTTCCGCTTTGACCTCGATCGGGGCATCCTCGACGAGCTGCTGCGGCTCCTCCTCCGGCTTTCTGCGGCGCATGAAGAAGAACGCGCCTGCGCCAATCAGGACGATGACAACAACGATCGTGCCGATGATTGCCGTCTTATTCCAGAGGCGGAACGCGACCTCGATCTTCGACGACTCACCCGTCACGAGCGTCTTGCCGAGGTTCCATGTGAGCTGCTTGCCATCGTTCTCCGAGCGGTCGGCGTTCGAGCTCGTGGGGGCGACGGGCAGCGTCATCTGATAGGTGAACGTGATATTGCTCGCGAATGCGCCTGCGCCGCCGCCGTTCTGGCTGCCCTCAAAGAGCAGGTCGAAGTTGTAGTCCGTGTAGAACAGGCTCTTGTTCGCGGTGATGCCCGTGTTCTTGCCCTCGTTCGCCTTGAAGAAGTCATTCTCCGAGAGCTTGTCGATTGTGGCGTAGTGCTCTGTAATCTCGTAGCCCGACATATTCTCCTTCGTCACGGGCGTAACCTGCGCGTCAGGATTCTTCGCCGTCGTCGCCGCCTTGCTCTGCTCGACAATTTCGGCGAGCATGGGCACGCTGACGAGCGTCGTCTTGAGGTCAGCACTGCCGTCCTCGTTGATGACGACGTTCACGTCGCCGCTGAAACAGCCGCTTGTGAGCGCGAGTACGCCCAGCATCGCAGCCGCGAGAACTGTGCGCATCGTGCGTGTGCATCGTGTCAGAAACATAAGATACCTCCTATAAATTCAAATGATACCAATTCCATTATATTTTACATGAGCACGCCGGCTTTTGCAAGACGGACGATTGGCAGGGGCAATGTCGTGATTTTTTCATTGTATTATTTTGTGCCTCATGCTATACTCATGAAAACTATATTATCTTTATCTTTATGTTTTTCGAGCTGCCGTACCTGTGGCGTATGCTATGGTGCGTCGGCCTGATCGCGGAATCCCGCAGATCACGGGGGAAGGTATGGAAACGTCCTTCCCTGCCCGCAGACATTTGTCTGCATTGCAAAGGAAAACCGGCAGGGGGGACTGCGCTCTTTTTGTGCGCATCGAGTGCTCACCGGATTTTCCGGCGGGCATTTTTTATTGGGAAATTGTGGATTTGCGGGAAAGGCGTTTTATGGGGCAGTATGCACGTATGATGACGGCGGGAAGTGTACTTGCCGTGCTGTTTTTCATTCTCTCACTCTCGGTCGGGCGGTTCTATGTCCCGTTCGATCAGGTGGCAGCAATTCTCGCATCGAATTTTATCGAACTTCCGATCACATGGGATGCGTCGATGTACAACGTCGTCATGGTGATGCGTCTGCCGCGCGTGCTCGGCGACATTCTCGTCGGCGTTGCGCTCGCGGTGTCGGGCGCGGCGTATCAGGGGGTCTTCCGCAACGATCTCGTCTCGCCCGATCTGCTCGGTGTCTCGCAGGGCGCGAGCGTGGGCGCGTGCCTTGCGATTCTCGTGCATCTGACGCTCGGCGGGACGGCGGTCGCGGCATTGCGGCGGTTACGATGACACTCATGCTGCCGAAGCTCGTGCAGAGCCGCTCGCGCATCTCGCGGAGCAGCCCTATACGAACATCTCGGGCGGCGAGCGTCAGCTCGTCCTGCTCGCGGCGGCGCTCACGCAGCAGCCGGAGCTCCTCATCCTCGACGAGCCGACAGCACACCTCGACTTCGGCAACGCGCACCGCTTCCTCCATCTTGTCCTGCGCCTCCACGCGCAGGGCATCGGCATCCTGATGACGACGCACTTCCCCGATCACGCGCTTTACCTCTCGGCGGAGACGCTCGTGCTGAAGGATAAGACCCTCTGGAAGCACGGCGCGGCGGCGGAGGTCATCGACGAGGCGGGCATGAGCGCACTCTACGGGCTGCCCGTCCACATCGCTCAGATCGGCACGCGTACGGTCTGCGTCGGCGGGGATATTGCGTGAAAAATTCCCGATAAAGCAGGAAAAACGCGGGGGGGGAGAATAACTAATCATCGTTATTATTTTGGAAGCGGCAAAGGAGTGCTGACTATGACAATGCGGGTGAATGGAGGAGCGCCGTCTGTATACGCGGCGGCAAAGACGACGAACGCAAACGCGGCACAGAAAAACGATGCGGCACAGACGGGGCGCGTGGAGACACCCGCGTACCGTGTCGAGATCAGTGCACGCGGACGCGACGAGGGCGATGGTGCATACATCGCGCGTCTGATGAGCAGCACCAAGCGCTACGACGGCGAGATCAAGGCAGGCTCGATGGAGGAGTTCTACACATCGTGGCGTGCGAAGCAGAAGGAGCTGACGGAGCGCGCGGCGGAGAAGAACAGCGAGGTTCTCATATTGCCTGAGCCATATTCGGACGAGTTGTATTGGAAGGGCGATCAGATACTCGGCATCAACATCTACGCCGAGCACTGGACAGAGAAAAAGGGTGTAGAGAATCCTCTGTATGCGGAGGCGGACGAACACTTTGAGTCGTATCGAAATGTCCTCGGCAAGGTGCGTGCAGGCGGTGCATCTGCGTTCCGGCAGTACAATCTGAAGTTCGCGGGGATGGCGGCGCTTGCGAATACCGCCTATGCGGACGAAGAGCTCGGCAAGCGTATCGCGCGCGGACATACAACGAGCCGCCAGCTCCATGATCTTACGCCCGACGGCGGCGGCAAGCGTATCGCGCGCGGACATACAACGAGGGCGGAGTATACGCGTGCAAAGTCGTACGCAAACGAACTCCAAAACCGTGCGGGTGTCTTTGTTGCAGTCGATTTTAGTTCGCCATCGACTAAGTTTGCCGCGCGGATTCGTTATGAGTATAATGGTTCACTTGCGAACATCGGTGTCAAGGAACTGGATTTCATGGCGCGCCATAAGGAAGCGGGTGACGTGTGGGTCAAGGCAGCACAGGGCGCGTACAAGAACCATGCGGAGATTACAGCGGCACTCAAGGACGCAGGACTGGATGATACAGCCACGGCCTATCAGGAATTTGTCGGCGGCTTGACCCGCCGTCACTATTCTTTGGATGAGGCGATGAGAGCGAACTTCTCTTATGCACATGGCGAACTCTGGGAGGCGGCAACGAACGATGCGGACGGCTATGACCGCTTGCAGCATTCCATGCGCGACAATGATAATGCTTCGATTCGCTATACGCAGGGAGAGATGAGCCGCGCACTTTCGGACGGCGCGGATGAAATCAAGTTCCTTCACCGTCTCAGCCGTCAGCGCGATCCTCTTCACCTCATTCAGACGGCGGATGGTCGCTGGGTAAAGGTGAATGAAGCACAGCAGAGCGACAAGAGTGCACGCCGCCATGACAACCCGCTCGATCAGGAACTGGCGAACCTGCACAAACAGCTTGCCGAGGTGAAGAAGTCCGCAATGAGCGACGATCAGAAACAGCCGCTCATCACCTCCATCCAGAACCGCATCAATACCATCCTTGCACAGCGCCTCTCGGAACTGACGGCAGAGAGCAAGAAGAACAAATATGTGTGAGCGATGTGCTCCTTTGAACCTCATGGCAAAGTCATGCGGTTTTTGAGCGAAAAAATTCATACGATGAAAAATTTTTCTTGACACGGGTATTGTCAATGTAGTATTATACAATGACCTATTGAATAAGAATGGGGTTTTGTGCGCCTTTTTCGGGGAGGGTCAGCCTTCGCGGCTCGTGTTAGAAAGGACAAATGAGCAAGGTATTCGGATGGTTGCCTTGTTCTTTTTGTGTCTTTTTAATTACTGTGGCACACAAAGCTTCATTAAGATAATCCAGCGAAAGGGTGACAGCGTTCATGTTCAATCCTGTGTCGGTCGGCCGTCGAACCCGCTACAGCTACGCGCGCATTAAGGAAGTTATGGAGATGCCGCATCTCCTCGACATCCAGCGCACGAGCTATCAGTGGTTTCTGGAGGTGGGACTCGCGGAGATCTTCCGCGATATCTCGCCTATTCAGGATTTCTCGGGGAATCTGATCCTTTCGTTTGAATCATTTGCGCTCGGTGAGCCGAAGTACGATCTCGATGAGTGCAAGGAACGTGACGTGACCTATGCCGCCCCCCTGCGTGTGAACGTGCGCCTCGTGAACCGCGAGACGGGCGAGATCAAGGAGCAGGAGGTCTTCATGGGCGATTTCCCGCTCATGACGGATACGGGCACGTTCATCATCAACGGCGCGGAGCGCGTCATCGTCAGCCAGCTCGTCCGATCGCCCGGCACCTACTACGGTGTCGAGATCGATACGTCGGGCAAGGAGCTCTACAACGCGACGATGATCCCGAATCGCGGTGCGTGGATCGAGCTGGAGACGGATGCGAACGACATTGTGTCCGTGCGCATTGACCGCACGCGCAAGATGCCTGTGACCTATCTCATCCGCGCACTCGGCTACGAGACGGATGCGGAGATCCGCGAGCTCTTCGGTGACGATCCGCGTATCCTTGCGACGATTGAGCGCGACACGGACGAGGTGAAGACGCGCAGCAAGGCGGTCATCGAGATCTACCGACGCCTGCGTCCCGGCGAGCCCGCGAACGAGGACAACGCGCGGCAGCTGCTCGAGACGCTGTTCTTTGACCCGCGCCGCTACGATCTGGCGACGGTCGGACGCTATAAACTGACAAAGAAGCTCGGCTGGCGTCGCCGTCTCTTGGGCAAGGTGCTTGCCCATCCTGTCGTTGACAAGGAAACGGGCGAGATCGTGTTCCCGCAGGGCGAGCAGATCACGCAGGATATGGTGGATGCCGTCAGCGCCGAGCGCGAAATCGAGCTCTTCGGTGAGGGTGAGCTCGTCGCCTTTGACGTGCAGAAAAAAGACAGTGAGATCTACCGCATGCTCTGTGCGCCGACGCGTGACTACCAGTTCCGCACGATCACGCGCGAGGATGTCATGGCGGCGATCAGCTATCTGCTGGGTCTCGTGGACGGATTTGGCTATACGGACGACATCGACCACCTCGGCAACCGCCGCGTGCGTGCGGTCGGGGAGCTGCTGCAGAACCAGTTCCGCATCGGTCTCTCGCGCATGGAGCGCGTCGTGCGTGAGCGCATGTCGATCCAGGAGACGGAGAGCATTACGCCGCAGGGGCTCATCAACATCCGCCCCGTTGTGGCGGCGGTAAAGGAGTTCTTTGGCTCCTCGCAGCTCTCGCAGTTTATGGATCAGCACAACCCGCTCTCGGAGCTGACGCATAAGCGCCGCCTCTCGGCACTTGGCCCCGGCGGTCTCTCGCGTGAGCGCGCCGGCTTCGAGGTGCGTGACGTGCACAACTCGCACTACGGGCGCATGTGCCCCGTCGAGTCGCCCGAAGGTCCGAACATCGGTCTGATCGGCTCGCTCGCAAACTATGCGCGCGTGAACCAGTTCGGCTTTATGGAGACTCCGTACCGCCGCGTGGACAAGGAGAACCGTCGCGTGACGGAGGATGTGCGCTACCTGACGGCGGACGAGGAGGACGAGCTCATCATCGCACAGGCGAACGAGCCGCTCGATGAAAACGAGTTCTTCGTCAACGAGCGCGTTACGGCGCGTTTCCACGAGGAGACGGGTCTGCACCACCGCGACCGCGTCGACTATATGGACGTGTCGCCGCGTCAGGTCTTCTCGATCGCGACGGCGATGATCCCGTTCCTCGAGAACGATGACGCGAACCGTGCGCTCATGGGCGCAAATATGCAGCGTCAGGCGGTACCTCTCCTCAAGACGCAGGCACCGCTTGTTGGCACGGGCATGGAGTATAAGGCTGCGTGCGACTCGGGCGTTATGGTGCTCGCCAAGCACAGCGGCGAGGTCACGGAAGTAACGGCGAATGCGATTACTGTCCGCACGGATGAGGGCGCATTTGACAACTATAAATTGCAGAAATTTGTCCGCTCGAACCAGGCGACCTGCATCAATCAGAAGCCGCTGGTCTACGTAGGCGACCGCGTGGCGGAGGGACAGCCCATCGCCGATGGTCCGTCGACGGACAACGGCGAGCTTGCCCTCGGCTACAACATCATCGTTGCCTATATGCCGTGGGAGGGTTACAACTACGAGGACGCAATTCTCCTCAGTGAAAACCTTGTCAAGCGCGACCTCTACACATCGATCCACATCGAGGAGTACGAGTGCGATGCGCGCGACACGAAGCTCGGCCCCGAGGAGATCACGCGCGACATCCCGAACGTCGCGGAGGACGCGCTGAAGGATCTCGACGAGGGCGGCATTGTCTCCATCGGCGCAGATGTGCGCCCTGGCGACATCCTCGTCGGCAAGGTCACGCCGAAGGGCGAGACGGAGCTGACGGCAGAGGAGCGTCTTCTCCGCGCGATCTTCGGCGAGAAGGCGCGCGAGGTGCGCGATACCTCGCTGCGCGTGCCGCACGGAGAGGCGGGCAAGATCATCGACGTGAAGATCTTCACGCGTGAGAACAACGACGAACTGCCGCCGGGGGTCAACCGCCTCGTGCGCGTCTATATCGCGCAGAAGCGCAAGATCTCGGTCGGCGACAAGATGTCCGGCCGCCACGGCAACAAGGGTGTCGTCTCGCGCATCATGCGCCAGGAGGACATGCCTTTCCTGCCGGATGGCACACCCGTCGACATCGTGCTGAATCCGCTCGGCGTGCCGTCCCGTATGAACATCGGGCAGGTGCTCGAGACGCATCTCGGCATGGCGTGCCGCGTGCTCGGTCAGCGCATCAAGGAGAACGATCCGACGGTGGAGGGAGACCTCCGCGCGGCGGGCTATAATTTCGATGCAAATGGGATGCCCATCCCCGACGTGGCGGGCATTCACATTGCGACCCCCGTCTTTGACGGCGCAAGCGACGATGACGTGTTCGGCACAATCCGCGCGGCGGGGCTGCCCGATGACGGCAAGACAGTGCTCTATGACGGCCGCACGGGTGAGCCGTTCGAGAATCGCGTCACGGTCGGCTGCGTCTATATGCTGAAGCTGCATCACCTTGTCGATGACAAGATTCACGCGCGCTCCACAGGGCCGTACTCGCTTGTCACGCAGCAGCCGCTCGGCGGCAAGGCGCAGTTCGGCGGACAGCGCTTCGGCGAGATGGAGGTCTGGGCGCTCGAGGCATACGGCGCGGCCTACACACTGCAGGAGATCCTGACGGTGAAGTCCGACGACGTGGTCGGGCGTGTCAAGGCATACGAGTCCATTGTCAAGGGGGATAACATCCCCGAGCCGGGCGTTCCCGAGTCGTTCAAGGTGCTCATCAAGGAACTGCAGGCGATCGGCCTCGACATCAAGGTGCTCAACGAGGACGCGAAGGAAATCGCAATTCGCGACGAGGAGGACGAGGACATCGGGGAGAAGGCACGCTCGCTCGACCTCGATGTCCAGGGCGTCGATGAGACCGGCGCGGCTCCGTCCCCTGCAGAGGACTCCTACGATGAGGAGGACGGCGCTGAAGAAGGTGTCTCGGACGAGGATCTCATCGCACACATTGATACAGACGAAGAAATTTCGGACGATATGGATACGATTCTGCACGGCGGACTCGATGAGCTCGATGCGTCGAACGAGGATGATCTGGACGTCTGATTCTAGGAAGGGAGTGGCATCTGTTGCTGGATGTAAACAATTTTGACTCAATGCGGATTGGACTCGCTTCCCCCGATAAAATTCGTGAGTGGTCGTACGGCGAGGTCAAGAAGCCCGAGACCATCAACTACCGCACGCTCAAACCCGAGCGCGACGGTCTCTTCTGCGAGCGCATCTTCGGACCGACGCGCGACTGGGAGTGCCACTGCGGCAAGTACAAGCGCATCCGCTACAAGGGCGTCGTCTGCGATCGCTGCGGCGTCGAGGTGACGCGTGCAAAGGTGCGCCGCGAGCGCATGGGGCATATTGAACTCGCCGCGCCCGTCTCGCATATCTGGTATTTCAAGGGCATTCCGAGCCGCATGGGACTCATCCTCGATGTGTCCCCGCGCTCCCTCGAGAAGGTGCTTTATTTCGCCTACTACATCGTCATCGATGCGGGCGAAACCGATCTGAAGAAGAAGGAACTGCTCTCCGAGCGCGAGTATCACGACGCGCTCGAGAAGTATGGCAATACGTTCCGCGTCGGCATGGGCGCGGAGGCGATCAAGGAGCTGCTCGAGGAGCTCGATCTCGAGCAGATGAGCGAGCAGCTCAGGAGTGACGTGCGCACGACCTCCGGACAGAAGAAGGTGCGCGCAATCCGCCGCCTCGAGGTGGTGGAGGCATTCCGCAAGTCCGGCAATCATCCCGCGTGGATGATTATGGACGTTGTTCCTGTGATTCCGCCCGATCTGCGCCCGATGGTGCAGCTTGACGGTGGCCGCTTTGCGACCTCCGACCTCAACGATCTCTATCGCCGCGTCATCAACCGCAATAACCGCCTGCGCCGTCTGCTCGACCTCGGTGCGCCCGACATCATCGTGCGCAACGAGAAGCGCATGCTGCAGGAGGCCGTGGACGCACTGATCGACAACGGCCGCCGCGGGCGTCCCGTGACGGGACCCGGCAACCGTGCGCTGAAGTCGCTCTCGGATATGCTCAAGGGCAAGCAGGGGCGTTTCCGCCAGAACCTGCTCGGCAAGCGCGTCGACTACTCGGGGCGTTCCGTTATCGTCGTCGGGCCTGAGCTGAAACTGCACCAGTGCGGTCTGCCGAAGGAGATGGCACTCGAGCTGTTCAAGCCGTTCGTCATGAAAAAGCTCCAAGCCGACGGCGCGGCGCACAACATCAAGTCGGCAAAGCGCATGGTCGAGCGCGCGCGTCCCGAGGTCTGGGACGTGCTTGAGGGTGTCATCAAGGAGCATCCCGTGCTGCTCAACCGCGCACCGACGCTGCACCGCCTCGGCATTCAGGCGTTTGAGCCGGTGCTCACCGAGGGGCGTGCGCTGAAGCTGCATCCGCTCGCGTGTACGGCGTACAACGCGGACTTTGACGGCGACCAGATGGCAATCCATCTGCCGCTCTCGGCAGAGGCGCAGACCGAGGCACGCGTGCTCATGCTCGCGGCGAACCACATCCTCGCGCCGAAGGACGGCAAGCCCATCATCGTCCCCTCGCAGGACATGGTGCTCGGCTCGTACTACCTCACGAAGGTGCGCCCAGGTGCAAAGGGCGAGGGCAAGGTCTTTACGGGCATTGCAGAGGCACTGCTCGCCTATCAGGAGAAGGTGCTCGATCTGCAGGCGGAGATCCGCGTGCAGGTCGCGGGCTACGGACTCGTCCGCAGCTCTCTCGGCCGCCTCATTTTCAGCGAGATTCTGCCCGATGAGCTGCGTCACTATCGTCAGGATGCGGAGACGGGCGAGTGGAGCCTCGGCGTTCTCATGAACAAGAAGGAACTCGGCAAGCTCGTTGCAAACTGCTACGATCACTTTGGCGCGACTAAGACGGCTGAGGTCATCGACAATGTGAAGAATCTCGGCTATCACTATGCCTGCATCGCGGGTATGACGGTTGCCGTCTCCGATGTCATTGTGCCGCCGAAGAAAAAGGATATCATCGCGGATACGCAGGCGCAGGTCAACAAGGTTGAGCGCCAGTTCGGGCGCGGTCTGATTACCGAGGACGAGCGCTACAAGAAGGTCGTCCAGCTCTGGACGAAGGCGACGGACGACGTTGCGGACGCGATGATGGAAAATATGGATCCATTCAACCCCATCTTCATGATGGCAGACTCGGGCGCGCGCGGCAACAAGCAGCAGATGCGCCAGCTCGCGGGGATGCGCGGCCTGATGGCCGACCCGTCGGGTAAGATCATCGACCTGCCGATCACGGCGAACTTCCGCGAGGGTCTTACGGTTTCCGACTACTTCATCTCCTCGCACGGCGCGCGCAAGGGTCTTGCCGATACGGCACTCCGTACGGCGGACTCGGGCTATCTGACGCGCCGTCTCGTCGACGTGGCACAGGATGTCATTGTCCGCGAGGAGGACTGCGATGTCTCCGCGATCAACCTGCTGCAAGTCCGCGCGCGGCTCGCGGAGTCTGCATTTGATGCCCTCGAGCTTCTGGTTGACAGCCTGATGGGGCGCCTCCTGGCGGCGGCGATCTACGATCCCGAGACGAAGGATGTGCTCTATCCGCAGGATACGGTTCTCGATGATGAGGTGCTCGAGACCATCGGTGAGCGCGATGTGCGTGAGATCATGGTGCGTGGATCCTCTGTGAACGTGGAGGGCGCTGTCAGCAACGCGATGGTGACGGAGAGTATCACACTCGGCGAACCCGACGCGAAAAAGCGCAAGAAGGTGCGCGCAGCAATCATCCGTGAACTCAGCGGCAAGGAGGTCGTGCGCGAGGCTGTGCTGGATGACGGCACGGTGCTTGCCGCCGAGAGTGCGATCCTCACGGACAAGGCAGTGGAAGCCATCATCGACTCGGAGCTGCATGAACTCCACATCCGCAACAACAACGTGCGCGGTATTGAGGTCGAGGCAATCACCGAGGGCACGGGTGTCATCGAGTCTCTTGCCGACCGCATTGTCGGACGCGTGCTCGCCGAGGACATTGTGGACGAGGCAACGGGCGAGACGATTGCCCATATCAACGATCCCGTGGACGAGGCTCTTGCAAAGCGGATCGAGGGCGTGCGCAAGCACGTTTCCATCCGCAGCGTGCTGACCTGCAAGTCGCAGTTCGGCGTCTGCATGAAGTGCTATGGGCGCGACCTTGCCAATCAGGCTGAGGTTGAGATCGGTGAGGCGGTGGGCATCATTGCCGCGCAGTCGATCGGCGAGCCGGGCACGCAGCTCACGATGCGCACGTTCCACTCGGGCGGTGTCGCGGGTGACGATATCACGCAGGGTCTGCCGCGCGTCGAGGAGCTCTTCGAGGCACGCAAGCCCAAGCACAATGCGATCATCGCGGAGAACGAGGGCGTTGTCTCGATTGAGGATACAGGCAAGGGCATGCGTACGGTCACGATTACGCCTGAGGGCGGCGTGCCGCGCGAGTATGCCGTGCCGTTCGGCGCACGCATGGCGGTGCGCGACGGTGCCGTGCTGAAGCCCGGTGACAAGATCACTGAGGGTTCGATCAACCCCCACGATATCCTGCGTGTCTGCGGTCTGCAGGCGACTCAGCGCTACCTCGTCTACGAGGTGCAGAAGGTCTACAAGTCGCAGGGCGTTGAGATCAACGATAAGCACATCGAGGTCATGGTGCGTCAGATGCTGCACAAAGTGAAGATCGAGGAGTCGGGCACGACCGACTTCCTGCCCGGTGAGTACATTGAGATCAACGCGTTCGAGGCGGCGAATACGAAGGCCATCGAGGAGGACGGCGAGCCCGCTGTGGCAAAGCCAATCCTGCTCGGCATTACGAAGGCATCGCTCGCGACGGACTCCTTCCTCTCGGCGGCATCCTTCCAGGAGACCACGCGCGTCCTCACCGACGCCGCGATCAAGGGGAAGATCGACCCGCTCGTCGGACTCAAGGAGAATGTCATCATCGGCAAGCTCATCCCTGCAGGCACGGGTATGACCCGCTACCGCAACCTTGAGATTCTGGACTTTGCGCCGCAGGTTGTGGAGGAAGCCGAGGAGGAAGAGATCGTCGAAGAGGTACACGAAGAGGTTGATCTCTCGCGGCTGGAGCAGCTGACGAACTGACTTGCAATATGCGATTGAACGTGTTATACTATACCCAGAAATCTTGGTGAGGATTTCCAACCAACAAAAATCCCGGCAGGTCGCACTGCCGGGATTTTCTATGCCGTTCTTGCGCGGGTGGCTTGGGCCCGATGCTGGTTGCCTAACTCATCGCTCTGTCCAGCCATTTGCAAATGTAGTATGAAACTACATTTGCTGCGACAGAAATACAAAAAATGGTGAGTATCTCCAAGACCAACACCCCTTTCTGTTGCCAGTATGGGGTAAGCAACATACTCAGTATATCATAGAAACGTTTGTTTTGTTAGTAACATTTTAAAGTGAAAAATTGTTTACTCGTTCTCCATAAACAGGTTGACGAATCGCTTCTTTCGCGTTAGAATACGAACGTGAAAAAGGAGCGATTGCTATGACATCTCTGGATGATAAATTCTTTTCCGTACGCAATACAACACGCATGGCACTCTGCATTGCGCTGATCTGTGTGAGCGCGTACATTGCAATTCCCGTGCCATTCATGGCACCGCTCACGATGCAGACCTTCGTCATGTGCCTTGCCGCGCTCGTGCTGACGCCGCGTCAGACCGCCGTCGTTCTCATCGGTTATACCGTACTCGGTGCGGTCGGTCTGCCCGTCTTTGCGGGCGGTGTCGGCGGACTCGGCATCATCTTCGGCCCGCGCGGCGGTTTCTTCATCGGTTTCCTGCTCGCCTATACGCTCATGAGCATGCTCAAGGGGCGGGAACCCTCCTTTGCGCGCTACGCGCTCGTCGGAACGCTCGTCAGCGTGCCCGTGACCTACGCAATCGCGACGCTATGGCTGACGATCCTGTTCGGGGATAAATTCGCAGGGGTTGTCGCCGCCTTTATGGCGCTTGTCCAGTATATTCCGGGCGACCTCATCAAGGCAGTCGCCGCCGCCGCACTCGGCGTCACACTGAATCGGCGCCTCCGCTATTTCTGAGTAATGTAAAAGGACGATACGAAGCTGCATTCGTATCGTCCTTTTCTATGTGCCGCTTATTTGCAGATGTAGTCAATCCAGTCGAAGAGTTCCTTGAGATCGTAGTCGCCGCCGTGTCCCTGTCCCCATGGGGCGGAGAAGTTCACGTCGCTGCCGGTTCTGGCAAGGCGCAGTGCGAGGATGGCGGGGATTGCCATCGACGTATCGCGATCCTTGGCGCCGTGGCGGATGCGGAAATGTGGTGCTGTCCTCACGCCCGCCGTGCCGATGTAGTTCATCGGATTCATGCGGCGGATGTCCATGTCGGGCGCAAGGTCGCCGTGTGCCGTGTCGTACTGACGCGAGAAGTCCGTGAAGTGGCGCGGTACATTTGTCTCTGTGCCGAACACATCGTTCTCGCCCGAGCTGCGATCAAATCGGTCAAAGGCGGGTGTGCTCTTGAGGCGTGTCACCCAGACGGCGTACTTCGCGAGATCGACGTCCGTGACCTTGCCGTCCTTGACGGTGAACCAGTTCGCGCCATCAAGCGGCATCTTGGCGTCCACAGCACGCTGTGCCGATGCGCGATAGATACCCTTGATGTAGTCTGCAAAGCTGCCCGTTCCGTCTGCATTCAGCTGCATAAGCGTGCCGCTTGCATCCCGAAGACCCAGACCGTTCAGATAGGCGGGAAAGAGTGCCTTCAGGCGTGCGGAGGCTGCGACGGCGTCTGACGTCATCGGGGTTGCCGCAGCGCTCTCCATCGGGGCATTTGCGGGGCGGTTCGTCACTACGCCCTGTGCAGTATTGCTCGTTGGTGGCGCAGGCGGGTGCATTTGATCGCCGCCCTGATGATAGTCGTTTACGCCCGCGAAGATCCACTCGTATGCCATATCAGCGTGCTCAAGGTTGGTGATGGGGCAGTAGCAACTTGCGGCGTAGATGTCGTCGCGTCCCGGAGCGGCGGCGATGTCGGCAAGCTCCTCGTCATAGTCTCGGCTGTTTCCGGTTGCGCCGAGGAGGGCGGAGAGTGCGCCTCCTGCGCTCGTGCCGTTTGAGATGATGCGCTCCGTGTTCCCCGCAGGCAGGAGCGTGGCGTTGTAGCGGAGGAAGCGGACGGCTGCCTTGTAGTCGACGATGAGTGCAGGAGCCTTGCCGACGTAGACGCCGTCAGCATTCACATCTGTACGTCCGCGAATTGCAGGTGCGGCGACGACAAGACCGCGCATGAGCGCGGTGAGGGAAGCATTCGCCTCTGTCCCTTTGACAGCAGGCGCGAGAATCTCACCCGGCATATAGCCACCGACGCCATTCGGCAGGAAGATCGGTGCCGTCTTTGCCGTGTAGCCGTTCACCGTGCCGCCTGAGAAATAGGCAGCAGGGATGAAGATGCTCATGCGCTGGTGCGCAGCATTCCGTGGATGCACTGCATAGGGAATGTCGCGGTAGGCGCGGAATGCAACTGCCTGCCCGCCTACGATCAGTGTTTCATCCGTATAGGAAGTAGGGTCGAATTTGAGGTGCGGTAGATTTTCCCCCGCCAGTACGCCCGCAATAGCGGCAGCCTCCCCCATCAGAGGCGGGAGAGGCTGTGTTCCTGTATCTGCGGCTGCAGATGTATGTGCAGATGAGAGCGGGAGACTGAGCAGCGCGGAGAGAAATGATATTTTCAAAAGCTGTGTACGTTTCATGCGCTTGTCCCCTTCTGGGTGAGTTGGATCAATCCAATCAGCTCTTCGGCGTCATATCCTCCGCCGTGAGCGTGCCCTCCTTCGCGCGGTCGGCGAACTCCGCCGTCGCAGTGAAGAGGACGTCGGTGGAGCTGTTGAGCGCGGTCTCGCAGGAGTCCTGCAGCACGCCGATGATGAAGCCGACGCCGACGACCTGCATCGCGATGTCGTTGCTGATGCCGAACGAGGAGCAGGCGACGGGGATGAGCAGCAGCGAGCCGCCCGCAACGCCCGAGGCACCGCACGCGCCGACCGTGGCGATGAGGCAGAGGAGCAGTGCCGTCGGCAGATCGACGTGAATGCCGAGCGTGTTTGCCGCAGCGAGCGAGAGGATTGCAATCGTGATCGCCGCGCCGCTCATGTTGATGGTCGCGCCGAGTGGGATGGAAATGGAGTAGACCTCGGGGTTCAGGCCGAGGCGTTTGCAGAGCTGTAGGTTCACGGGGATGTTTGCCGCCGAACTGCGCGTGAAGAAGGCGTAGATGCCGCTCTCACGCAGCGTCGTAAAGACGAGCGGGAACGGGTTGCGGCGGATGTGCAGCCAGACGATGATCGGGTTCATGATGAGGGCGACGGAGAAGAACGCGCCGATCAGGACGGCAAGCAGCTGCAAGTAGCTGATGAGGGCGTCCACGCCGCTCGTACCAACTGCATCTGCCACGAGTCCCATGATGCCAAACGGGGCGAAGCGGATGACCCAGAGCACGATCTGCGTCATGACAACGGCAAAGTCGCGCACGGTGTTCTTGGTCGTTGCGCTTGCCTTCTGCAGGGCGACGCCCGCGAGTACGCTCCATGCGAGGATGCCGATGTAGTTCGCGCTTGCAATCGCATTGATCGGGTTGTCAACGACTTTGAGAATGAGGTTGTGGACGACCTCGACAATGCCGCTCGGCGGCGCAACGCTCGCGTCTGCCACGACAAGGTGCAGCGTGGACGGGAACGCGAAGGAGAAGCCGACTGCTACAACGGACGCGAGGAAGGTCGCGATGATGTAGAGGCGTACGATGGGGCGCAGAGCCGCACCCGAGCCGACCGTGCGCTGCGCCATCGCGTTCATGACGAGGACGAAGACGAGGATCGGTGCGACGCCCTTCAGCGCGCGGACGAAGACATCGCCGAGTACGGCGACGACGGGGATGAGCGCGGGCGCATAGAGCGCGATGAGGATACCGATGATGAGACCGATCGCGATGAGCTTGATGAGCGCCGTTTCGCGATACTTGCGGCTGATGTTGCTGAGCAAGAAGATTCCTCCTTTAGTTGGATAAAAATATGCCCCATTATACACTAATGGGGCAGGATTGTCACTGTTTTATCGGGGTATACATGGAGAGGGGACTTTACTCCCCCGCCTGCTTCAGCTCCTTCAAGAACCTCCCGACAGCATCCTCCCACGGCGGGAGACGGGAAAAGCCCGCATCGTCGAGCGACTTCTTGCTGAGGCGTGAGTTCTTCGGGCGCACCGCCTTGGTCGGGTACATATGGGAGGGGACGGAGGTGACGTTGACATCTGCACCCGCCTGACGGAAGATTTCGGCGGCGAATTTCGCCCACGAGCAGAATCCCTCGTTTGTTGCATGGTAGATGCCGTACTTCTCACTCTCGAGCATATCCGCAAGCAGCGGCGCGAGGTCGCGCGTATAGGTCGGCGAGCCGATCTGGTCGGCGACGATCGAGAGGCTCTTGTGCGTCTTGGAGAGATCGAGCATGGTCTTGACAAAGTTATGACCGTGTGCGCCGAAGACCCACGAGATGCGTACGATAAAGTATTTGTCGAGATGCTGCTGTACCGCCTCCTCGCCCGCAAGCTTCGATGCGCCGTAGACGTTGTGTGGGGAGGTGAGCGCGTTCGTCTCGTAGGGCGTGTCGCCCGTGCCGGGGAAGACGTAGTCCGTGCTGACGTAGAGGAGTTTCGCATCGCGTGCGCGGGCGAGGCGTGCGAGGATCTCCGTGCCCGCCGCATTGATCTTGCGGCAGAGCGAGGGCTCATCCTCCGCCTTGTCGACAGCGGTGTACGCCGCCGCATGCAGGATGGCGTCTGGTTCGACCGCCTCGAGGACGGCGCGCATGACGTTCTCGTCGGAGAGCGGGAAGAGCTCCGAGGAGACGCCGTGTACCTCGTGGCCGCGTGCCCTGCACTCCTCCACGCAGTCGTGACCCAGCTGTCCCGTTGCGCCTGTGATGAGGATCTTCATAGCAATCCATCCTTTCTGTATCAATACATTATCGCATACAATATCGCAACATACATAACATATAGAGTTATTGTACCATAAAAGACGCTGCCCGTGTACTAGATAGGCAGCGTCTTTTCATATATTTTATGCAGTTTCGTCATGAACGATCGGGATCGTGAGTGTGATCGTCGTACCCTCGTCGACAGCGCTCTTGAGTACGATCTTGATGTCGTGCCGCTCGGCAATCCAGCGTGCGATGGAGAGCCCGAGTCCCGAGCCGCCTGTCTCCTTCGTGCGCGAGGAGTCAACGCGGTAGAATCGGTCGAAGATGCGCGTCTGATGTTCGGGTGCAATGCCGATGCCGTCGTCGGTGAGCGTCACCGTGACCGCCGAATTGTCCGGTGTGCGGATCGAGTAGGCGTGGATGTGACCACCGGGTGGCGTGTACTTCAGACTGTTCTCGAGGAAGATGCGCAGCAGCTGGCGCAGGAGGACGGGATCGGCCTCGACCGTCGCGGGATCGTTCCTGCCGAGCGTGACCTCGTGCGAGGTCGTGACCGTCTGCATCTTCTCCATCGTGTCGGCGAGGAGTTCGGCGAGGTCGACATCCTCCTTGTTGACCGCCTGCCGCTTCTGGTCGGCGCGCGCGAGGAAGAGCAGCTTTTCAATGAGCTGCTGCATATTCTCCGCCTCCGAGCGGATGGAGGTGATGCCCTCATCGAGGATGTTCTTGTCCTCGCGCCCCCAGCGCGAGAGCATGTCGGAGTATCCGAGGATGACCGTGAGCGGTGTGCGCAGCTCATGCGAGGCATCGCTGACGAAGCGCTGCTCCTGTTGGAAGCCTTCCTGCAGGCGATCAAGCATGCGGTTGAACGTACGCGCGAGCTCAGACAGCTCATCGCGGGCACGTGGCACATCCAGACGCCGTCCGAGACGTTCCACCTCGATGCTGCGCGCCGTCCAGGTGATCTCGCGGATGGGTTTCAAGATGCGTCTGCTGATGAAATGACCTGCAAGGAGTGCGAGCACAAAGCATCCGGCGACTGTGTAGAAGAGCAGTCGCTGCAGGGAATTGAAAAAGTCCGTTTCCGTTGTGATCGTGCGGAAGAAATGGATTTGATAGGGAATACCGTCGTACTCAATGTTGCGCCGCGCATGATAGACGGCACCGCCCTTGAACTCGGAGACCTCCATATCGGGATTTGCCCAGATCGGCGTCGAGATTCGGCCGCTCTCGACCGTTTCAATCGAGGGGAAATGCGCGTCCGTATCGAGTACAACGCGCCCCGAACGATCTGTAATACGTACGATGACACCCGGGATAACGGGCCCCTCGAACCAGAATTTTGCCTCTGCCGCATTGCCGCTTTCGATATTGCTCATCACGTGGCGTATACTGCGGTCGAGATCGACCTCTGCCTGCCGATAAAAATAGATGTACGCGCCAATCCCCAGAATCGCCGTCGAGAGAATGAGTACGAAAAAGAGGATTGCCGCGTACAGCAGGGTGATCTTTGTAGAAATGCGGACGTAGAAATAGCGGTCGATCCAGCGGGCAAGGCGCGAGTTAGTCGCGGACAACATACCCGACGCCCCGCACTGTGTAGATGTACTTCTTGTGGAAGCGGTCATCCAGCTTGGCGCGCAGGTAACGGATGTAGACATCGACGACGTTTGTCTCGCCCGTGTAGTCGAACCCCCATACCTCCTGCAGGATCTGGTCGCGCGTCAGCACCGTGC
Organism: Selenomonas sp. FOBRC6; assembly: GCF_000286455.1. GTDB lineage: Bacteria > Bacillota > Negativicutes > Selenomonadales > Selenomonadaceae > Centipeda. The sequence continues at coordinate 5,217 of NZ_ALKG01000044.1, read as the reverse complement.
GCTTGTTGCGCAGGAGATACTCGAGCAGATCGTATTCGCGCTTTGTAAGGGCGACTGTTTCGCCGTCCACCTGCACCTCGTAGCGCGAGAGGAACATGATGAGATTCTTTACCGTGAGGCGGTCGGACGCATCCTCGGTCGAGATGTCACGGCGGCGCAGTGCGTTGCGCAGGCGCGCGAGCAGCTCGGGCACGGCAAACGGCTTCGTGATGTAGTCGTCCGCGCCGATGTCGAGCCCCTCCACGCGATCCTCGACCGCGTCGCGTGCCGTCAGCATGATGATGGGCACGTTCGAGACCGTGCGGACGCGGCGACAGATCTCAATGCCGTCCATGCCGGGCAGCATGACATCGAGCAGTACGATGTCGAAGTTCTCCTGAATGATGCGCTCATAGGCACGCGTGCCATTGCCCTCGGTCTCCGCCTCGAATCCCTCGTGCTCCAGCTCCATCTGCAGGAAGCGGGCAATGCGTACCTCATCCTCGACGACGAGGACGCGTGTTTTCTGTTCGTCCATAATATACACCTCGCAAGTAGATCTTCTAATCTTGTGTTCTTACTATATACGAACTGTGTCGAATTGAAAAGCTCAAAATGAGAAATATAATCGAACTTTTAGGCACTCGTGGATTTTATAAGCCCTCCTTGACAATGCTTCATTCGTGCCCCACAATGGAAACAAAAGGAACGGGAGGAATGACATTGGAACAGACGGGACGGCTCTATCTCTGTGCAACGCCCATCGGCAATCTCGCGGACATCACCTATCGCGCCGTTGAGACACTGTGCACGGCGGATGTGATCGCCGCCGAGGACACACGGCACACGCGCGGTCTGCTGGCACACTATGACATCCACACACCCATGACGAGCTATCATGAGCACAACAAGGAGGAAAAAGGCGCAGAACTGATCGAACGTCTCCGTGCGGGGGAAACGGTTGTCTGTGTCAGCGATGCAGGGCTGCCGGGCATCGCTGACCCCGGCGGCGATCTCGCACGCCGTGCCATCGCAGAGGGCATCCCCGTCACGCCGCTGCCGGGCGCGAACGCCGCACTCTCTGCGCTCATCTGCGCGGGACTGCCGCTGGAGGGGTTCACCTTCGTCGGCTTCCTCCCGCGCAAGGAGAAGAAGCGCAGGGAGGTGCTTGCGCGCGTCGCCGCCTATCCCGAGACGCTCATCTTCTACGAGGCGCCACATCGTCTCAAGGAGACGCTGGCCGCTCTCGTAGCGGGACTCGGCGCGGAGCGACAGGCATGCGCCGCGCGCGAACTGACGAAGAAGTTCGAGGAGTTTCACCGCACGACCCTCGGCGACCTCCTCGCACACTATCGGGAGCACGAGCCACGCGGCGAGTTCGTGATCGTCGTTGCGGGCGCGGACGAGAATGCTGTGAGTACCGCGGATGCGGCGGAGGAGATGTCGCTCACGGAGCGTTATGCCGCACACATCGCCAAAGGTTTGGACAAGAAGGAAGCCATGCGCCGCACCGCGCAGGAGCTTGGCATCTCACGGCGAGATGTGTATCAGGCGGTACTGGCGGGGGACGTTTGAGCCTTGCGTTTTTTTCGTCGTTGTTGTATAATTTTCTAATCACGATTATTATAATCGTGATTAGAAAGATGGTGATGCTGTGTTTATTGGTCGTGCACGTGAGCTGGATTTTTTACAGGAGCGCTATGACTCGGAGCGTGCCGAGCTCGTCGTGCTCTACGGACGGCGGCGCATTGGAAAAACAGAGCTTCTACAGCAGTTTGCACGGGATAAGGCTGCCGTATTCTACGCCTGCACGGAGTGTACCGATCAGGAGCAGCTTGCCCGCTTTTCAAAGCGCATCTTGCAGACAGGTTCCCCTGCGGCGCGGTTTCTGACCTCGTTTTCGGATTGGGAGACGGCACTCAGGAGCATACAGGATGTTCCATCCGAGGGGAAGAAGCTTCTCATCATCGACGAGTTCCCCTATATGTGCGCGAGCCGTCCCGAACTGCCGTCCATCCTGCAAAATCTTTGGGATCATGAGCTCTCGCGTGCAAACGTCATGCTCATTCTCTGCGGCAGTGCGATGAGCTTTATCGAGAACGAGCTGCTCGCCGAGCGGAATCCGCTGTATGGACGGGCGACGGGCATCTACAAGCTGCTGCCGCTGCCCTTTGTAAGCGTACGGCAGTTTTTTCCGCAGTACAGTGTGGAGGATCAGGTTGCAGTCTATGCAATTCTCGGCGGCATTCCCTACTATTTGATTCAGTTTCAATCCGAGAAATCCCTCGAAGAAAATATCCGCACGAACATCCTGCAAAAGGGCTGTGTGCTCTACAGCGAGGTGGAGTTCCTGCTTCGACAGGAGCTGCGCGAGACGAGTGTCTACAATGCCATCATTGAGGCGGTGGCACTTGGCAACAACACACTGGCACTCATCCACAGCAAGACACAGATTGAGAAAACGAAGATCAGCGTCTATCTGAAGAACCTCATGGAGATCGGCATTATCGAGCGCGAGTTTTCTGTGCTTTCCACTGTAAAGGAGCGTGCGGGCAGCGGACGGGGACTGTATCAGCTGACCGATGTGTATTTCCGATTTTGGTACGCCTTTCTCTACGGCAGCCACTCGGAGCTTGAGGCGGGCGATGTGGCGGGCGTGTGGCAGCATCTCATTGTGCCGCAGCTTCATGAATTTGTTTCGCGCACCTATGAGAAGATCTGCATGGAGTATCTGCGTTCGTGCAATCAGGCGGGGACGCTGCCCTTTCACTTCATCAAGATTGGGCGATGGTGGGAGAAGGTCACGCACATCGCAGATGGGAAAAGACGCACTGTATCGGAGGAGATCGACATTGTCGCCGCAGATCGCGCGGAGCGGAATTTTTTGCTCGCGGAATGTAAATTTCGCCGTGCTCCCGCCGATCTTGACGTACTCCGACAGTTGCAGGACAAATTTCCGCAAAAGAAATATCATGGAAACTATCACTATATGATCTTTTCCTTTTATGGCTTTACTGAGCGACTGCGCGATGCTGCTGCACAGGAGAATGTACGGCTCGTGTCCGGAGAGGAGATATAGATTGAAAGCGCGGCGTCACTGTGCTACTATAAAGTGAAACTGATTGAAACGAGGCATGATTTATGAGCGAAAAGACTCCCTTTTACATCACTACACCGATCTACTACCCGAGCGCGAAGCTTCACATCGGGCACGCTTACTGCACGACGGTCGCAGACACGATTGCGCGGTTCAAGCGACTTGCGGGCTATGATGTGTTCTTTCTGACCGGCTCGGATGAGCACGGACAGAAGATCCAGCAGGCAGCGGAGAAGGAGGGCGTAACGCCCCTTCAGTACGTCGACCGCATTGTCGCGGGCTTTCAGGAGCTGTGGCGGCTGCTTGGCATCTCCTACGACGACTTCATCCGTACGTCGGAGAAGCGTCACCACGAACTCGTACAGCATATTTTCCAAAAAATATACGATCAGGGCGATATCTACAAGGGCGCGTACAAGGGGCTCTACTGCACGCCGTGCGAGAGCTACTGGACGAAGCTGCAGCTCGACGAGAACGGCTGCTGCCCCGACTGCCACCGCCCCGTGCAGGAGGTGGCGGAGGAGGCGTATTTCTTCCGCATGAGCAAGTACGCGGATCGTCTGCTTGCGTACATCAACGAGCATCCGGACTTTATCCAGCCCGTCTCGCGCCGCAACGAGATGATCGCGTTCATCGAGCAGGGGCTTGAGGATCTGTGCGTCTCGCGCACCTCGTTCGACTGGGGCATCCCCGTGCCGTTTGACCCGAAGCACGTCGTCTACGTCTGGTTCGACGCGCTCACGAACTACCTCACGCCCATCGGCTATATGCACGACAAGGAAAAATTCAATCACTACTGGCCGGCGGACGTACATCTCGTCGGCAAGGAGATCGTGCGCTTCCACACGATTATATGGGGCTGTATGCTGATGGCACTCGGGCTTGATCTGCCGAAAAAGGTATACGGGCACGGCTGGCTGATCGTGGATGGGGCAAAGATGTCCAAGTCCGTCGGCAACGTGGTCGATCCGATCGCGCTCATCGAGGAGTTCGGCGCGGACGCCGTGCGCTACTTCCTGCTGCGCGAGATCACGCTCGGACAGGATGGAAACATCTCACGCGACGCGCTCATCGGGCGCATCAACTCCGATCTGGCGAACGATCTCGGCAATCTGCTGCACAGAACACTCTCGATGGCGAAGAAATATCGTCAGGGTGTGATCCGAAAGAGCGCGGGGCGCACGGATTTCGATGCGGCACTGGAGGAGATGGCGGCGGCGACCGTGCGTGACTACACGGAGCAGATGGAGCAGATGGAGCTGTCCGCGGCGATCAAGACGGCGTGGGCGCTGATCTCGCGCACGAACAAATACATCGACGAAACTGCGCCGTGGACGCTCGCCAAGGACGAGGCGCGGGCGGCGGAACTTGATTCCGTCCTCTATCATCTCGTCGAGTCGCTGCGCATGACCAGCATCCTGATCGCACCGTTCCTGCCCGCGACCGCGCGCCGCATTCACGAGCAGCTGGGCTGCACCTCTGACTTTGCAGCGGTGCAGCTTGCGGATACCGCGTGGGGCGGCACGGAGGACGGACATACGGTCGGCACGGCGGAGCAGCTTTTCCCACGCATTGAGATCGAAAAATGATGACATTCATTGATACGCACGCCCATCTCTATGACGAACGTTATGACGAGGATCGCGCGGAGATGATTGCACGCGCCGAGGCGGCGGGGGTCGCGCAGATCATCAGTATGGGTGACACGATGGCGGCGTCTGCACAGGTCGTCGCCGATGCAGAGCAGTATCCAGCACTCTACGCTGCCGTCGGCATCCACCCCGAGAGCGCGTGCGTGCTGACGGATGCGGAGCGGTCACAGCTCCTTGCATGGGCGCAGCACCCGAAGGTCGTTGCCATCGGTGAGATCGGGCTGGACTACTACTGGGAGAAGGATCCGCAGGTGCGTGCCGTGCAGCGCGAGCTCTTTGTCACGCAGCTTGACATTGCACGTACGGCGGGACTGCCCGTCTGCATCCACGACCGCGAGGCGCACGGGGATACGCTCGCGATCCTAAAGGCGGAGGGGCGTGATCTCACGGGCGTGCTCCACTGCTACTCGGGCAGCCTTGAGACGGCGCGCGAGCTGTGGAAGATGGACTACTACATCGGCATCGACGGCCCTCTGACGTTCAAGAATG
>NZ_ALKG01000043.1 GCF_000286455.1 Selenomonas sp. FOBRC6 | reverse complement strand
TTTGCTTAGGGGCATTACAAGGGAGGATATCACTAATTTATAAAGGAAAACTATGCCAAAGAAAATTACCGACCTCGCAGTCGGCGGACAGGCGGTCATCGAGGGGGTCATGATGCGCGACGCGACAAAGACCGCGACTGCCGTGCGCCTCCCAAACGGGGAGATCGAAGTGGAGACACACCCTGTCACGTCGATTCGCGAGCGTTATCCCGTGCTGAATCTGCCGCTGATTCGCGGCTCTGTCATCATGGTGGAATCCCTCGTCATCGGCATGCGCGCTCTCTCGTTCTCTGCACAGGCGGCGGGCGAGGAGGACGAGCAGATGACGAAGAAGGAGATTGTGATGACGATCCTCTTCGCACTCGTGCTTGCGAGTGTCCTCTTTATCGTCATCCCGACAGGGGCGGCGCATCTTGCGGCGGCGTATACGGATGACCCCGTCGTGTTCAATCTGATCGAGGGCGGTATTCGCCTGCTCGTCTTCCTCCTCTACATCTGGGGCATCTCGTTTATGGGCGGGATTCGCCGTGTGTTCCAGTACCACGGTGCGGAGCACAAGACGATTCACTGCTACGAGGCGGGCGAGGCGCTGACCGTGGAGAACGTGCAGAAATTCCCACGCCTGCATCCGCGCTGCGGAACGAACTTCCTCCTCATTGTCATGGTTGTTGCCATCGTCTTTCACGTGTTCTTCGGCTGGCCCAATCTCTGGCTGCGAATCCTGAGCCGCCTTGCCGTGCTGCCCGTGGTTGCAGGCGTCTCCTATGAGATCATCCGCTTTGCGGGGCGCAGCGAGAACCGTCTCGTACATATCCTCATCACGCCCGGACTGTGGCTGCAATATCTGACGACGCGCCCGCCCGCCGATGAGATGGTCGAGGTCGCAATCGAGTCGCTGAAGGCAGTGCTGCCGCCCGAAGACATCCCCGAAGGCAGTGGGAACTATCGAAAGGAAGTAACGTGTTAAGCAAACTGAACGCCGTTGCGGATAAATATCATGAACTCGAGGCGCTCCTGAGCGACCCCGCCGTGATGGCGGACATGGCAAAATGGCAGCGCTATACGCGCGAGCACGCGGCACTCACGCCGATTGTGGAGGCGTATGACGCCTATCGGGCGGCGCTCGCGACCATCGAAGAGGACAGGGAGATGCTCGCCGAAGCCGATGCCGAGATGAAGGAGATGCTCACAGAGGAGATTGCCGAGGCAGAAGCGGAACGTGACCGACTCGCCGAGCAGCTGCCGATTCTCCTCCTGCCGCGCGACCCGAACGACGATAAGAACGTCATTGTCGAGATTCGCGGCGGCGTCGGCGGGGAGGAGGCGGCACTCTTTGCGGCAAGCCTCTTCCGCATGTATGCGCGCTATGCCGAGCGGCAGGGCTGGCGGACGGAGATTCTCTCCAGCAATCCGACGGAGATCGGCGGATTTAAGGAAATCTCGTTTCTCGTCAATGGCGTAGGAGCGTACAGCCGTCTGAAATACGAGAGCGGCACACACCGCGTGCAGCGCATCCCCGTCACGGAGTCGGGCGGGCGCATCCACACGTCGGCGGTCACGGTCGCCGTCCTGCCAGAGGCGGAGGAGGTCGAGGTCACGATCGACGCAAACGATCTACGCATCGACACCTACTGCGCCTCGGGGGCGGGCGGGCAGTACGTCAACCGCACGGAGACGGCAATTCGCATCACGCATATCCCGACGGGCATCGTTGTGCAGTGTCAGGACGAGAAGTCGCAGCTCAAGAACCGTGAGAAGGCGATGAAGGTCTTGCGCGCGCGTCTCTATGACCGCGCACAGCAAGAGCAGGCGGACGCCGTTGCCGCAGATCGGCGCAGTCAGGTCGGCTCGGGTGACCGCAGCGAGCGCATCCGTACGTATAATTTCCCGCAGGGGCGCGTGACCGACCATCGGATCGGGCTGACCCTCTACAAGATTGACGCCGTGCTCGACGGCGAGCTGGACGAAATTCTTGCGGGGCTCATCACGGCGGATCAGGCAGAGCGGCTGAAACAGGTGAACTGATGGCGGATTCTGTTTGGACGATTGCGCGGCTCCTCGCATGGACGACGGATTTCTTTCGTGAGCACGGAATCGAGAATCCGCGCCTTGATGCGGAGGTCTTGCTCGGTGCGGTGCTCGGCAAGGATCGGATGTACCTCTATGTGCATTTCGATGAGCCGCTCGAGCCTGCGGAGCTTGCCGCCTTTCGCTCGCATGTGAAGGAGCGGGCGGCGCATGTGCCGCTCGCCTATGTGCTCGGCACGCGTGAGTTTATGGGGCTGGACTTTTGCGTGACGCGTGATACGCTCATCCCGCGTCCCGATACGGAACTGCTCGTGCAGTGTGCCGTGGACTTCCTGCGCGCGCGGACGGCAGCAGGGGGCGACGAACGCTCTATCGCGGACATTGGCACAGGGACGGGGGCGATTGCGCTCTCCGTCCTGCACTATACGGAGGGGACGCGCGCGGATGCTGTCGACATCTCGCCCGCAGCGGCAGAGGTTGCCCGGGAGAATGCGGCGCGGCTCGGGCTTGCGGAGCGCATCGAGGTGTATGTGGGTGATCTCACTGCGCCGCTCACGGGGCACAGCTATGACGTGATCCTCTCGAATCCGCCGTATATCCCGACGGCGGATATTGCGACCCTCATGCCCGAGGTGCGCAGCTATGAGCCGCATCTCGCGCTCGACGGCGGGCGCGATGGGCTGACGCTCTATCGCCGCCTCGCGGCGGATGCGCCCGCACTTCTGCGGGACGGCGGCATGCTCGCCGTCGAGGTCGGCATCCATGAGGCGCGCGATGTGGCGCACCTGATGGCGGCGCATCCGCGCATTGTGTGCACGGAGATTAAAAAGGATCTTGGCGGCATCGAGCGGGTTGTTGTGGGATATACCGAATAAAAACGACACGATCCTTTACGTTCGTAGCGAGAAAGTGCATCGTAGCCATGCGATGCTCCTAAGCAAACCCTAGTGGAGCAAGCGGAGAAAAGGGCACG
>NZ_ALKG01000042.1 GCF_000286455.1 Selenomonas sp. FOBRC6 | reverse complement strand
CATCATATGGTAACTGATGAACAGAACCATTCTATTGCTATGGGGGTCGCCCTCATGTGCCTTTACAATGGTTTCATAGGGGAGAAGTCGGTCACTCATGGGGCAACACCGCCTTCTGTGTTTTTTGCTCAAAATTTGAGGCTGCTGCACGTTTGTTTCGTGCAACAGCCCCCTTTGATTACCCACCAGCAAGGACAGACGGGGCTGTCAACGGTGGGCGCAGCCCATTCACTTGCCGTTGATCGGCTCGGCTGGATTTGCTAAATCAATTTTTTCAAAAGTGTTTCTACTTCTTTTGATTTCAACACCTTTCCCATAGAAGCAACCTGCTCATTTACAACAAGAGCTGGCATACTCATTACTCCATACTGCATGATTTTTTCCATGTCTGTAACATATTCAATCTCAATAGTAAGTCCCATTGAATGAACCGCTTCCTGAGTTGCTTCTAACAGTGCACGACAGCTTTTGCAACCAGAACCTAAAACCTTAATACAGCAAATTCCGTCCACTGTTTTTCCGTAACACTCTTTTTCCAGCTTGATTTCTGTTGCCTCGCTTGTCGGGCAGCCGGCATTACAAGCACACGCAGGCGTTTTTTCTTCTTTGTTTTTTCTGTTAAATAATGACATAATGAATACCTCCATTTATTTTCGCTTTCAAAGCGTTTTTCAAAACCTCATAATGATTTCGATTGCTTTTATCCCCACCATTATCCGGGAACAAGCAATAAGGCAAACTATCCGTTGTACGGTGCTTTATGACGCAAGCACAACACCTCCCATGATTTTGGCACGATATTTTAGGACAAATACATTCTTTTACATTTTCGCAGTGTATTTTTCTGCCTCATTTCAATTTTTATACAAAACAATCGGTTCTTCAAATACAAAATACAAATGCAAACCACGTCCGCTACACGTGATGTAGGTCGGTTTCGGTGTCATGTTGTAGTATTTCTTTCCGTCCATTTCCGTAACTGGTCTGTGCCAAGTATGGATAAGTTGCCGAACGCCGTCTAAACCTTTGATACCGTCAATCTCAATAGCCATTGCATACATTTTCGCAACGTTATCCTGGTAACGACGTTTGCCGACGTAAGAGATACCATTTGTAATAATAAAGTTATCAGTGCGGTCTATCTTATCGTAAAGCTCTTTATTGCCTTTGAAAAATAGATGGCTTCGTGTCTTCTTAACTGGATGACCTCTGTATTTGCCTTCTTTGTGAATCAAAGGTTCACCAGTTTTCTTGTCTTTCAGTTGTTCAATTTCAACAAAGATACCGCTGTACTTGCCTTTTTCGTATTCGTCATGGATAGACTTTCTTTTCTCTTGCAAATCATCTTGAAAAATATCTTTATAAAAATCTCTCGCATTAACTGGAATAGCTTGTTCTCCAGCTCGTTTTAGTTCGCTCCGTAGTTCTAACGTGAAATTAGGTAGTTTTATCCGTCTGTCGCTCATGCAGAAGTAACTACTGGCAAGGTTAGGGTCTTTGTCAGGATAGCAACCAAAATGGTTAAAGCTAAGTAAAGATGAACCCATGAAAAAAACTCCTTTCTAGTAAAATCTTTTTAATTCGGTAAAGTCCGCAAAATCGCGTTTTAAAGGGGTAGGAAGCACTCATTCAGAGAATGAGCGCTATTTTGGGGAGAGGACTGAGCCTTCCCCCCAAAATACTTTCACTGCGTGAAAGCAAGGCGCGCCCCCTGCTCACAAATGATGCACCCTCTCCAGCTCGGTCGCTATCGCTCACGCTGTCGAGAGTGTCATCATGTTGTCCAGTGCCTAAAGGCATAGGAACAGCGGTTGAGGTGCTATCAACCAAGCAATCAGAACGAGGGGAGGGGACAAGCTAGTAAAAGCTTTAGGCTATATTTAAATCGTACAGAGTGAGGAGGTTGGGAGCTGCTTCGCACTCCCTTATGGACCGTTAAATGAACAATGAGTTTTTTTACATTTTTCATTAGTTTTTTACCCTAAATCTAATGTTGGACATTAGTTTTTAGGGTAAAAACTATCTTTTTTCCTATGATAAGTTAGGAAATACCACTGTTTTGTGGTATTTTCTTGACCTTTTTTGACTATTCTCCCTAATAATCAACTCCAGCAATTTTGTAAGTAAGTTTTTTCATTGCTAGACTTTTTTCATCGTCCCTTTCACTATCTTCCACAGTAGAAATATCAATCACACCCTCTGTTAATTCTCTTAAATCAGATAATTTTTCAATAGCTTCAGAATACTTTTCATCTTTAAGTAATTCATCAATCTCTTTTAATGTGCAATCATTTATCACAGCAAGCTTTAATAAACCTAAGTAATTGTTAGAAAGTGAAACAACTTTTTTTAATGTATCATATTCTTCAGATTCATATTTTTCATATTCAAACAAATCTGAGAATCCATTGATTTCTTCACTTTCGCTAAAAATATTTGTTAAAGTAACAATATCATGAACACTATCTTTGATTGTCATAATCTATTCCTCTTTCTTTTATTTTATCATATCTTCATTAACGCTTCCGTCTTTGTTGATGGCTTCCAGTTGCTCTTCTTCAACGACTTCAAACGTCAATACAACTTGAATATTATTGCTGATTGATTTAAAGAAACGGTTTGCTTCTGCTGATAACTCATAGTTATTCTTACCGATAGAAGCCTTGCTGATGATTTTCTTATCACGCAATTTCTTGACTGTCTTTTGAACGGTTGGATAAGATAATTCTAACGCTTCCGCAATGTCTTGCATGTCGTCAAAGTAAATGTTGTGACCTTTCACTTCCTGAGCGTTTGCGTGGATATAAACAAGGATTTTAGAAGCGTAGTCCTCTGTGATGTCGTAGTTTAACATAAAGTGACGTGTTGCTAATTCAAGCGCTCCGTCTTTTGTTGTGCGTACTGAGAAATCAGCTACTTCATGCTCACGGATAACTTTATCACGCTTTACAAAGTCTAACTTCGGCTCGCTAATTGGAACTTGAATAGACTTGCGCCCGCCCTTTTTCTTCTCAGGTTTAACAGATTCTACTACAATCTTCTTCTCTTGAGAAGCTTCCGTTTCCGCTTTGTCAGTTGTCTTTTGCTCGATTTTCTTTTCAGGCACTGTCCCTACTTCTACACCTACGAAAGCAAATCCGTCTTTTTTTGTTTCTTCCATTTTTTACCTTTCTTTGTTTAAAAGATTTTTTAATTTAATATCCTATCTGATTATCTAGAGTATATCACATTTTCAAAAATAGTGCAAGTGAAACGATTTAATTTGTTTAAAAAATTTTCATTTTTAAGACTAACTAGCTTTTTAATTTGGTAAAAAAAGAGCCTTAAAGCCTTTTATAAAGGCTTTTTTATTAGGACAAGGAGGAGGGAAAAGAGAGAGCAAATAGAAAGTCATTCCCTGAAATTCTGATTTATTTTCTAACCGATTGGTTTTGTCAGAAATTGAAAAATAAAGATTGTATTTTCTATTGTGTGAAAATAGTTCGTTAAATAAAAATATCTATTTTAGCTTTATTTACTAGATTTGATAATGTGTTATAGGTTGCTTAATTTTAGATTATTTTTGTTTTTTATTTTCCTGTTTATCCATTCTTAATCTTGTATATATTCCTTATCTATTCTTAGGTAAATGTTAAATTAAATTTAATATAAAGATTTTTAGTGATTTAATTTAATAGTATTGTGAAATTAGCTATATCATAGTGTTATGTTCTGATTTTTTAGAAAGCGGATAGTAGCAAGGGTTTGCGAGTTTTGAAAAGTCTTATTTTACTGTTTTTTGTGCTGATGTGCTGGCTTACGTCTGCAATGCGGTAGCGCAGACGTTCGGACGTGGTTCGTCCGAAAGAGCGAAAAGAGGAAAGGCGACCAAAGCCTTTTCGATGAGCGGATAAATGTTTATACGAGTGTTTTTTCGTAGAAAAAATGAACGTATAAACATTTATAGCTCCAGTTTTGCGATTATCTAAAAAATTTCTTTTCGTGAGTTGAATTTTTTTATTTTATTTTTTATGGCATACTAATATTACGGACGAATTGAAAAACTAGAGCGAGTGAAATTGTTCTGATGATTTATAAAGCAAAATCATTGGTTCAATAAACGAGGAAAAAGAAAAAACGCAATTACCGAAAAAGAAAAAAACAAAAGAAAGGAAGAGAAAAAAGGAAACAATGAGGAAAAAAGAAGCGTTAAAATTGGTTAGAAACAAGTGTAGTTATAAAAAATAAAAGGAAAGAGGAAAAAGATGAGTCAATAAACCGAGTTTTTCAAGAAGTCAGTAGTAAGAGAGCCTAAACTCTACAAAAATTGGGGTCATGGCATAGACCTAAAAAGTTGCCCTCAATGTCATCGCATAGACAATCAGAGAAAAAAGTTGCGCATTGAAGTTTTAGACTTCGGCATAGGGGAGTGATTTACCCCGCTGTTTGACCTGACAAGGCTGAACGAATGAAAAACATCCTTCAACTAGAAATTAGAAAGGGGTCAATATGACTGGTCAACAATCAAGCCCAGGGCGTTGGGCAAAGAAACGCCAAAAGAAAAAGGCTCAAAGTAAAGAGAGCTATCGTAAAACGGCACGCTTGCGCTTACAAGAAATGGTAAACGCTGGAATGGGGTCGAAACGGTCTAAAGATAAGTCCGAAGCGGACACGAAAAATAAGATTTATTCAAAAGCAACGTTTAAAACGTATAAACAACAATTTAAGCACTTTGCAGACTGGTTAGAACAAGCCCACCCCGAAGCCGTCACGCTAGAAGATGCGAGAGGCTTCGTAGACGAGTATTTAAGGCATTTAATCGAGCTGGAGCGGTCTGCTTACAGTATCTCAACCGCAAAAGCTGCAATAGCCAAAATTATGGGCATAGAAGCTACACAATTTATCGCAACCCCTCAACGCTTAAGAGCTGACATCAAGCGCTCACGAGGGGAAGCGGTGCGAGATAAACATATTTCGGATAAAAAAGAGGAAGAGCTGGCACGCTTCACAAGTGCGACAGGTCTTAGAAGAAAAGAGATGACTATGATTAAAGCCGAAGACTTGTTTTTTGAGAACGGTCAGGCTTATCTAAACATCACAAAAGGAACAAAAGGCGGTAAGCCTAGAGTTGCCAAAATCATTGGAAAAACAGAAGAGGAAACAAAAGAAATCGTTGAATGGATACAATCCAAAGACGGACGGTTGTTTAATAAGCTATCGTCTAATTATGATAATCACTATTATCGAGCGAGTTACGCAAATCGCTTGTATAATCAATTAAAGAGGGATATTGACGATATTCCAACACAAGAACGGTACGTTATGAGGAAAGAACGAGCTGGCGAGGTGTACGATAAACAAGCCATGCTTTTAGTCTCAAATGCTTTGGGACACAATAGAATTTCAGTAATTGCGCAATCATACTTGTATCAAACCTGATACAATAAAAAAATAATCAATCGAAAAGGGGTTTGCATATTGCAGACCCTTTTTTGATTGTTCTTAAAAAGCTGAAACTCCTAGAGCCACAAGGGTTTTAGAGGTGTCTGTAATAGCGATTTTAAAGAAAAGTCGTGATAGATTGCCCACGCAAGAGACTGAAAACGCGTCAGAATGCTCATCTCAGCACCCAAAAACCCAGTAATATCAAGGATTTGCGACTTTTCTTTCAAAAAATACACTTATTTTTAAAGAAAAAGTATAAAATCTGTATCAATGCAAGGGCTACAAGGGTTTAGAGCTTCTGTATAAAGTGTATCAGGATTGCACGACAATAAAAAAAGCAAGGTCAAAAATGCTCTTGCTTTTTTGTGTCGTTTTCTAAGGCTCTAAAACGTATTTTAAGAGCCTTAAAGGTGGGGGTGGTATATTTACCCTAGAAAGATACTTCACTTTGTTTTCTATGTTCCATGTACCCCAATATTGTTGCCACACTTAGGACATTTTCCTACAAGGGGTC
>NZ_ALKG01000040.1 GCF_000286455.1 Selenomonas sp. FOBRC6 | reverse complement strand
TTTATTTGTGTATGCAGGAAAACAGGTGCGTGCGGCGAAGTAGGGGACAGTGGTCAAGTAAAGGCGATGGATGAAGGAGTCTTGTCATGCAGGGGCAGAAACGTGTCTATTTCTATGCGGTCAGTGCGGTCGTGATCTGGTCGACAACGGCGGCGCTGGTAAAGAGTCTCCTCTCGACGATTCCAACGTATGAGGCGCTCTTTCTGAGCACGTTTGCTGCGAGCCTGTTCCTGCTTGGCGTGCAGCTGGTGCGCGACGGTGGGCGCGTGTTTCGCACCTATGACATACGCAACTATGCGGCGATGGTGGGGCTGGGCTTCCTCGGGCTTTTCCTCTATTCGGGGCTTTACTACTATGGTCTGACGCAGCTGACCTCGCAGGAGGCCTGCATTCTCAACTTCCTCTGGCCGATGATGATCGTCCTTTTTGCGGCACTCCTTCTCGGGGAGCGGATCACGGTGCGCACCGCCGCTGCGCTGCTCCTCTCGTTCTCCGGCGTGGTGGTACTCACCCTCGGCGGGGAGGGCAGCGCCGAGGGAAATGGAATGCTCGGCGCCGCCGCCTGTCTGCTCGCGGCACTCTGCTACGGTCTCTTTTGTGTGCTGAACAAGCGGAGGAACATTGATCAGACGGTGATGATGATTATGGCATGGGGAACGACAGCGCTCTGCTCTCTGCCCGTGACACTTCTCACGGAGGTGTGGGTCACGCTCTCGTGGACACAGTGGCTCGGCCTCTTGTGGCTCGGCGTCTTTATCGATGCCGTGGGCTATCTCTGGTGGGCGATGGCATTGCAGGGGGCGCGGAACTCGGCTATGGTCGCCAACCTCGCCTACTTCGTCCCACTTCTCTCGCTCGTCGTCTCTGCCATAACGCTTGATGAGGAGATGAGCAGTGCGGCGTTCCTCGCGCTCGTGCTCATCATGGGCGGGATTCTGCTGCAGAGTGTAAGGCGGGGGAAGGTGCGTTGAAAAACAAAAGGAGGGCTGCTCTCGGAGCGCCCCTTCCACCGCTTACGCGGTCCCCCTCCCCCGTTGTGAACGGGGGAGGCTGAGGTTACGGTATATTGGCTTCCCCCGCCGAAGCGGGGGAAGTGGCGAGCTTGCGAGCCGATAGGGGCGCCCCAAATGAAGCCTTTATTCCTCTGGCAGCGCCTCGTGCAGCACATCCCCGATCGGTTCGCGGATGACGAGCTCGGCACGTCTGTCTGCGCGCGTCTCGCTCCTGTTGATGAGGACGAGGTGTGCCCCACGGAAATAGTCGATCAGCCCTGCCGCAGGGTAGACGATGAGCGAGGTGCCGCCGATGATGAGTGTGTCCGCCGCGCGGATCGCCGCGATCGCGCCCTCGATGGTCGCATTGTCGAGACTCTCTTCATATAATACGACATCGGGGCGGACGATACCGCCGCAGGAGCAGTGCGGCACGGGGCGATGGTGCAGGATGTAGTCGAGCTCGTAATGCGCGCCGCAGTCTGTGCAGTGTGCACGGCGGATCGAGCCGTGCAACTCGTAGACCGTCTTGGAGCCCGCTGCCTGATGGAGGCCGTCGATGTTCTGCGTTACAACCGCCGCGAGGTGTCCCTGCCGCTCAAGCTCCGCGAGGGCGTAGTGTCCCGCGTTCGGCGCGGCGGAGAGATAGACGAAGCGTCGCCGATAGAAGTCGAAGAACTCGGCGGGGTGCGCCATGAGAAAGCTGTGCGATGCCATCTGCTCGGGGGCGAACTCCCTGTGCAGCGTCTCGCTGTAGATGCCGCCCGCACTGCGAAAGTCGGGAATCCCCGACTCCGTGGACATCCCCGCCCCGCCGAAGAATACCGCACGGTTGCTGCTTGCTAGGATTTCTCTGAGTCTTGCAATCGTGTCCATCGTGTACCTCCCTTGACAATTTTTTCGTGAATCGATATAATGAGAATACAAAAGGACGACTGGTGATTGGATCCGCCGGTCTCTCCGCAGAATTTTATGTTCTTGAAAGAGGAGCCGACGTGAACCGCGCGTACGGTTCTTTTTTCTGTCTACTTCGTGATCAGAAACATGATGTTGACCGCGAGCGTTGCCGCCGCAATCAGAAGCGATAGCTTTTCAAAAAGCGTCACGCACACCACCCCCACAAAGGGAGGAAACCGACATTCACCAGTCGCTGGATTCATTATAGCACATAGATTCGTTATGGGGAAGCACAAAACGGAGCAGATATTCGTCTGCTCTCTTTTTATGTCCTCATTGACAACTTTTTCGTGAATCGATATAATGAGAATACAAAAGGACGACTGGTGATTGGTACCGCCGGTCTCTCCCTGAAGATTTTAGGTCTTTGAAGAAAGAGCCGACGTGAACCGCACGTACGGTTCTTTTTTCTGCCTATCTAGTAATCAGAAATATGATGTTGACCGCGAGCGTTGCCGCCGCGATCAGAAGCGATAGCTTTTCAAAAAGCGTCACGCACATCACCCCCACAAAGGGAGGAAACCGACATTCACCAGTCGCTGGGTTCATTATAGCACATAGATTCGTTATAATAAAGTATAAAACGGAGCAGACGACCGTCTGCTCCGTTTTTGTGTGCGATGGGCGAAATCAGAAATTGTACGTTCCGCCGAAGATGAAGTGACGGCTCGGCATGGCATAGGCACCCATGCCTATATATGCCGATGGGGTTACGCCGATGGATTCATAGCTTTCGTCTGTGAGATTCATTCCCTTCAGATACACCTTGAAGTCCTTCGTGACGTGATAGTTTACGCCGAGGTCGAGTGTCAGATAGCGCGCATCTGTAAAGCGCTCCGTGCTGCGTCCCGTCACGTAGTTCAGATCGAGGTCTGCATCCCATTTCCCCTGCGTGTAGGAGATGCCGAGGTTGTAGCCGTTCGGGCGTGTGTTGCGCGAAAGGTACTCTCTTGCAGTATCGGTCGAATTGACATGTGCGTAGCTGTATGCCGCGCGAAGCGTCCAGCGGTCGTCGGCGCGGTAGCGCGTAGAGAGCTCGAGACCGCGGCGGTTTTCGCGATCAGTGTTGTAGTAGTGAGTTTTGAAGTCCCCCTCACGATTCCACGCCCAGCTCAGCGCATTTTTCAGCCTACTCCAGTAGAGGCTGCCGGAGACATTCCACTTGCGTGTGATCTGGCTGTCTGCGCCGATGGTGAACGTATGCGAACGCTCCTGTTTTAGATCGGGATTGCCCTTCATATATGGGGTGTCGGCATAGCGCATCTTGAGCGTTGGATTGTTGACCGCCTGTCCCCATGAAATATAGGCGTGCGTTCTGCGGTTGAATTTCTTGTTGAGGCTGATATGCGAGGCGACATCCGTGCCAAAGTCGCTGTGATGCTCGAGCCGCGAGCCGAGCTTCAGAGAGAAGCCCTGCCCAAGCTGCCAGTCGTCGTCAAGGAAGAGTGCCTTCGTTGTGGCAGACACGTCGAGCGGCGCATAATTATACTCTTTTATCTGATCGTGCGCCCAGAGGAAACCACCGACGAGCATATTTTTGTCGCCGAGCATCCAGAGCTTCTGACCCTCGAAGGTGTTGCGGCGCAGCTTGTGGGTATAGGGGGCGCCGAACGGCGCGTCAGCGGTGGACTCACTGCGGTAGTAACGCAGAAAGGTTCCCTCGCCCTCCTTTTCTGAGCCGAACATATAGGTGATACCGTATACAGTGTCGGTCATCAGCTGACGCCCGTCGTAATAGGGCTCGCCTGTCCTTGGATCTTTTAGGTATACACCGTAGCCGTCATCCGCCTCGTGACGGCTGAAATCGAAACGTAGGCGGTCATTGCCGATGATGCGGTCGAATCCAACGTTGTAGTCCGTGTGGCGGATGTCACTGTTTTCGAAGGTGCGCTTCTCACCGTATGTGTTCTTATACTGGAAATCCTTGCGGCGCTCATGTGACACGCCGACCTTGATGCTGTTCTTCTCATCGCCGCCGCTGACATTTATCCCTGCGCGCTTTTCACCCCAAGAGCCGAGCTGCATGTTAAAGGAGCCTGTCGGCTTGCCCGCCGTCGGACGCTTCGTGATGATGTTGACGACACCCGAGACGGCGCGCTCGCCATAGAGCGAGGAGTTTGGACCGCGTACGATCTCGATGCGCTCCACATCTCCGATGGCAATCTGATCGACGTTGGCGGCGTTGTCGTCCCCCTGCACCATGAGGTGATCCCAGTTGACCTTCTTCCCGTCCACCATGACGAGGACGCGCGAGTCTCCGTTGATGATGGGATAGGCGGTAAAGCCCTTCTGTACGACGTTGATGTTCGCGCCCTTGAGCGCTTCGGAGACGCTCTTGTAATTGCCGCGCTCGATGTCCGCCTCTGAGATCAGCGTGACATCTGCGGGCACGTCGCTGATCGCCGTCTCGCTGCGGCTCGCCGTGACGACAATGTCGTCCAGCACATAGCTCTGCATTGCCTCATCCGTTGCCTCTGCGGCGCTCACGGGGAGCGCATAGCCCGTTCCGACCGTCAGCGCAGTCGCGACGAGTCCGCTCAAAATCCTTTTGTTCATTCCATTACCCTTTCTTTTCATTCATGAGGGCATCCAGTCCCTCAGCTATATCCTCAAGCGCCGTGATACAGCGCCCGTTTCCATTGTTCACGTCGGAGAAATTCACGACGATGATGCGATTCTCCCGCACAGCTTTCATGTTTTGGAGGTTTGGATCGGCACGCAGTTCTGCGCGTGCCTCCTCCTCCGAGATGTCCTTCGGATTGACGTAGATGATGACATCGGGGGCAAAGCCGAGGACGCGCTCGGGGCCGACCGAACGCATCTGACGGTCGACAATGTTGTCTGCGCCCGCCTTGCGCGCAATGTCGTCGATGATGTAGGCAGAGCCGTACATGCTGTAAAGGCTTGTCCCGTGCGCCTGCAAGATCATCACGGAGAAGCGGCGCCCGCGCGCCTTGGTGCGCTGCTCGACAGCGGCGACACGCGATTGTAATGCTGTAGTATAGTTCTTTGCACGTTCTTCCACGCCGAAGATATGACCCATATCCGCGATAAATGGATAGACCGTCTCCTCAAGCGTCGGGTGTCCCTTGCGCACGGTGGCGGGCACGATGTAGGCACCGACGCCGCGATCAAAGTACGCATACACATCGCCGAGCGCCTCGGGCGTGAAGTGGTGCGACCAGCCGATGATGAGATCGGGGCGGAGTGCCGTGAGCTCCTCGCGGCTTGGCACATAGGGCGCGCTGAGAATCGGGAGGGCGGCATAGGCGTCTCTGTAGGCAGGCGGCTCCGCGCCGTAGGGCGCAACCGTGCCGATGATACGATCCGTGAGACCTAGGTCGATCAGCAGCTCCGTTGCACCCGGATAGGAGACGAGCACGCGCTCAGGCGTATGCGAAAGTGTGAAGTCGGTCGGGCGCCCCTCGCTGTCGCTCGTCATATATGAGATGCCGTCCGTGATCGGCTCTGCCGCCTGTGTGCCGCGCCCGTCGCGCATGGAGAGCGCGAGGACGAGCACGGCGCACGCGAGAAAGGGCAGGAGTCTCAGAGCGTTGCCGAAGCGTCTCAGAATGCGCCCGTGATTCTGCTGTGCGCCATTCATTGTGTTTGCTCCGTACGGTAGTCGACAAGCGGAAGTCCCGCCGCATCGTAGGTCACGTTTGCGTTCACGCCGTAGATATGCGCGAGCATTTCCTCTGTGATGATCTCGCTCGGCGTTCCGATGCGCTCAATGCGCCCCGCCTTCATGACGACGATGAGGTCGGCGTACATCGCCGCGAGGTTGAGGTCGTGGAGGGCGGCGATGACACCGATATTGAGACTCTTGACAAGCTCCAGTATATGCAACTGATATTTGATATCGAGATGGTTGGTCGGCTCATCGAGGATGAGCAGCTGCGGCTCCTGCACGAGGACGCGCGCGAGCATGACGCGCTGCTGCTCGCCGCCCGAGAGCTCGTTGAAGGAACGCGCGGCGGCGTCCGCCATGCCCACGCGTTCGAGTGCGGCGCGGACGAGCGCATAGTCCTCCTCCGTGTCGTCCTCGAAGCTCTCCTTGTACGGGGCGCGCCCCATGAGGGCGATCTCCTCTACGCTGAAATCGAAGTCGACGGCGTGGAACTGCCCCATGACGCCGATCTCCTGCGCCGCCGCGCGCAGCGGAATCTCTGCGAGCGGGGTATCGTCCATCGTGACACGCCCCTCCTGTACCGCGTGCACGCGGTAGAGATGCTTGAGCAGGGTGGACTTGCCGCAGCCGTTTGGCCCGAGCAGGGCGACGAAGCGGTCAGTCGGGAGATCGGCGGTGATGCCGTGGAGGATTTCCTTGGCGCCGATGCGGAATTTCAGATGTTCGATATGGATGTTTTTCATTTCCCGCCTCCGAAATTTCCGCCGCTGCCGAAGAGCAGCTTCATGAAGAGCGGCGCGCCGATGAGTGCCGTGATGATGCCGATCGGCAGATCACCTGCGGGCAGCAGGGTGCGCGCGAGGAGGTCGGCGACGACGAGGAAGATCGCGCCGACGAGGAGCGCGGCGGGGAGCAGGCGGCGATGCGATGCGCCCGTGAAGGAGCGCACGAGATGCGGGACGACGAGTCCGACGAAGCCGATGATGCCACAGGTTGCGACAAGCACGCCCGTGAGGAGCGCGAGCAGCCCCATGTAGAGGCGACGCTTTGCGCTCGCGTCGATGCCGAGCGTCACGGCCAGTTCCTCGCCGAGGAGCAGTACGTCGAGCGTGCGCAGCTGCGAGAGGAAGTAGACGATGAGCGCCGAGACGATGAGTACGGGCAGGAAGAGGCTGTGCCACTTCGCATCTGCGAGCGAGCCCATTGTCCAGAACGCCGCCGACTGCATGCCCTCCGCATCCGCTGCCATGTAGACGATGAAGTTCGTCGCCGCGACGCAGAGCGCGCTGATCGCCGCGCCCGCAAGCACGAGCTTTACCGTCGAGATGCGGCGGTGCATCCCTGCGAGCATGAGCACGGCGAGTGTGGCGAGGATTGCGCCGACGAAGGCGCAGCCCGGCACGCCGAAGGGAATCGCCGCAGAGCCGATGAGGATCGCAAGCGTCGCACCGACGGACGCGCCGGAGGCAATACCGAGGATGAACGGCTCGGCGAGTGGATTCTGCACGCTCGCCTGCATGACGACACCCGCAAGCGCGAGTCCCGCACCTGCCGTCATCGCAAGCAGAACACGCGGCACACGCAGTGACCAGATGATATCCGTCACGGCGGGATCGACAGCGGGGATATTGCCCGCGAGCTTTGCCGTGATGACGGCAATCGTATCGCCCGCAGGGACGGCGACGCTGCCCGCCGATACGGCGAGGACGGCGACGAGGACGAGCAGGATGGAGAGTGCCAACGGCGAGGCGAGCAGGTCTTTCGTGCGCAAGGCAGATTCCTTTCTATGACTGCGGTGTGAAGGTGTTAAAAACGAATGATATTCATATGCGCAGGATACGGCATTTCATAGGCGTTGTCAATGAAAATCTCTCGCAGTACATATAATAGATATTTCGCGCAAATTAAACGGCGCATCCCCGCAGAGAGGAAGCGCCGTGCTTGACTTTGGTCGAATATTTTTCTATAATAAGAGCATAAAAGGGTGACTGGTGTGGGATCGCCGGTTTCTCTCTCAAAATCATTTTCGTGAAGAAAGAGCCGACGTGAGCCGCACAGCGGCTCTTTTTTCTGTCTACCTAGTAGTCAGAAATATGATGTTGACCGCGAGCGTTGCCGCCGCTAGCATGAGCGAAAGTTTCTCGTAGAGGCTCATTACAGCACACAGTTTCTCTGCATACAAGATGAGGAGGATCACGCTATGAAGACAATCAATATGCTGATCGACGGTGTACGTGTGGCAGGCGAGGGAACAATCCCCGTCTATCACAAGGCGACGGGCGAGGTGATCGCCGAGATCGCCGCAGCGGGCGCAGAGCATGTGCGTGCGGCAGTGGATGCGGCAGAGCGTGCCTTCTATGAGGTACAGCTCAGTCCCTACGAGCGTTACGAGATCCTCATGCGTGCGGCAAACCTCATGCGCGAGCGCCGCGAGGAGTTCGCGACGGCACTCTCTGCTGAGGCGGGCAAGCCCATCCGCGACGCACGCGGCGAGATTGACCGCGCCTATCAGACGCTCATCCTCTCGGCGGAGGAGGCGAAGCGGCTGCGCGGGGAGACTGTGCCTCTGGCGGGCGCACCGGGCTGCGAGCGCCGCATGGCATTCACAATCCGCCGTCCGCTCGGCGTCGTCTGCGCCATCACGCCGTTCAACTTCCCCGTGAATCTCGCCGCCCACAAGATTGGTCCCGCGCTCGCGGCGGGCAATACCGTCATCTATAAGCCCGCCTCTGCGACACCGCTCACGGCGTCCCTCCTCGTCGACGTGTTTCAGGAGGCGGGGCTGCCTGCGGGTTGCCTCAACCTCATCTACGGTGCGGGCAGTGCAGTCGGGAGGCTGCTCACGGCGGACGAGCGCATCCGCATGTTCTCGTTCACGGGCAGCGTTCCCGTAGGCAAGGCACTGCATGAGGCGGTCGGTTTTCGCCGCATCTCACTCGAGCTCGGCTCGAACTCCGCAAACATCGTGCACGAGGATGTGGCGGATGTCGCATGGGTCGCGGAGCACTGCGCGCGCCATGCATTCGTGAACGCGGGGCAGGTCTGCATCTCCTGCCAGCGTGTCTATGTATCGCGCAGCATCTACGAGGACTTCTGTGCGGCGGCAGTCGAGGCGGCGGCGAATTTCCGCAGCGGCGACCTCATGGACGTACACACGCAGATCGGCCCCATGATCTCAGAGCGCGAGGCGGAGCGCATCGAGGCGTGGGTCGATGAGGCTCAGGCGGCGGGCGCGCGCATCCTCGCAGGTGGGCATCGGCGCGGGGCTTTTTACGAGCCGACCGTCCTCACGGATGTCACCCCCGCGATGAAGGTCGTCTCCGAGGAGACCTTTGCGCCTGTCTTCAGCATCATTCCCTACGATACGATCGAGGATGCCGTGCGCATGGTCAACGACACACGCTACGGCTTGCAGGCGGGCGTCTTCACGCGCTCACTCGCCGTCGCAAACTACTGCGCCGAGCACCTCGACGTTGGCGGCGTCATTATCGGCGACGGCGCGACCTTCCGCATGGACAATATGCCCTATGGCGGTGTCAAGGACAGCGGCATCGGCCGCGAGGGTCCCGCCTACGCCATCCGCGAACTCACCGAGGAGAAGCTCATCGTGTTGAACATCGAGGGATAGATGTTGTTGCTTCGTCAAAAAACGGTCACGCAATATGCGTGACCGTTTTTGTCGTTGTATTATCTTTTCTCTGTGAGGACACGTCCTTCTTTGCCCGTCATATGCGCGATGCTCATCTCAAGCATGCAGAACCGCTCCCATGTACGGTCGATCATCTCGTTATGTTGCTGCTCAGTATTGTCGGGCGCGTATTTGAGGGCGAGCTTGCGGACGGCAATACGCTTTTCCTCCTCGTCCTCGATGATGCGGATGCTGCCGAAGACAATAACGCTGCGGTATGCAGTCGTGTATTTCTCGGGGATGACCTCATCCTGATCGATCACGGCGAAGGATGCGTTCGGATTCCGCTGGATGGCGTCGATCTTGTGCCCCTCGGTCGCGCTGTGAAAATAGATGTGCTCGCCATCGTAGACGTAGCTGATGGGCACGGCATATGGGAATGCCTTGTCACCCGTGAGGGCGAGCACGCCCGCCGAACAGCGCAGGAGCACTGTCTCCGCCTCCTCTGGTGAAAGCTGCTGTACCTTGCGGCGCATTTTGTGGAACATCACGCACCTCCATATCAAAAAAAGGAGGATATCCGAATGGATTCCTCCGTGTATGGTCAAAAATGGTGGAGACGAAGAGGATTGAACTCTCGACCCCCAGATTGCGAACCTGGTGCTCTCCCAGCTGAGCTACGTCCCCGTGACTGACAAGGGACATTATAGCGCGCGCGCGGGAAAAATGCAAGCCCTTTTTTCACCAAGCTCTCACGCAAGTTCCTGCAGCACGTCCGCCGTAATCTGGGGGGCGGTGAGGTGGTACTCCCGTGCGAGGGCGTCGGGGTTGTATCGGTTGAAGAATGCCTTCGGCAGTCCGTAGGTCAGGACGCGTACGTCTCCCGTGCGCGCATAGAAGGATGCCACCTTCTGCCCAAAGCCGCCCGCGAGGATGCCGTCCTCGAGTGTGAGGATGAGGCTGTGTTTCCCGCGCAGTGAATCGAGCAACTCCTCATCGAGCCCCGAGAGGTAGAGCGGATTGATGACGGTGGCGTGAATGCCCTCGTATGCGAGTTCCTCTGCCGCCTCGGAGGCGAGCGCGGCGAAGTTGCCGACGCCGATGAGGGCGACATCCCTGCCCTCTGTGACGACGATAGATTTGTTCAGATCTCTGTAGTCCGTGCGCACGGGATAGGGGCTCTCCTCGTAGCCAGAGAAGGGCATGCGGATCATGACGGGGTGCTCCCGCTGCTCCACCGCCCAGCGTAGGACGGCGATGTGCTCGGCGACGCTTGTCGGTGCGAGGTAGACGAGGTTCGGGATGTTCGAGAAGATGGAGATGTCGTAGAAGCCAAGGTGGGTCACGTCGGTGGAGCGGTAGAGCGATGTGCCTGTCGCGAGAAAGACGGCAGGACTGCGGTTGATCGCGACATCCTGCGCCATCTGATCGTAGGTGCGCTGGAAGAACGTGCTGTACGTGCCGAAGATCGGGCGAGCGCCTGCACGCGCCAGCCCCGACGCCATTGCGACGGCGTGTTCCTCGGCAATTCCGACGTCGATGTATTGGCTGCCAAGCTCTGCACGCTGCGCGGGACTGAGGTTGATGCCGCCGACGATGCCCGCCGAGAGGTAGACGAAGTTCGGATTCCTGCGCGCCGTCTCGAGGACAAAGTCCACAGTTGCGGCAGTGTATGGCTCGGGCGAGGATGTCTTCTTTGCGATGCCAGTCTCAAGGTGGAAGGGGGCATGGCGATGCCAACCCTCGGGATCGTTCTCGGCGAAGGAGAGTCCCTTGCCCTTTGTTGTGTGGATGTGGATGACGACGGGGCTTGTACTGTCCTTTTCCTCGGAGAATACGCGGATCAGCGCCTCCGCGTCGTTGCCGTCTGCGACGTAGCGGTAGCGGAGTCCCATCGCACGGAAGAGGTTGTCCTCCGCCTGACCGTTTGTCTCGCGCAGTTCTTTGAATTTGCGGTACATACCTCCGTGGTTCTCGGAGATGGATTGATCGTTGTCATTGAATACGATGATGCAGTTCGTGCTCATCTCGCCAACGACGTTCAGTCCCTCGAGCGCCTCGCCGCCCGACATGGAGCCGTCGCCGATGATGGCGATGATGTTCTCCGTGCCGCCCGCGAGGTCACGCGCCTTTGCAAGTCCAGAGGCGAGACTGATCGAGGTTGAGGTGTGCCCAATGTTGAAGATGTCGTGTGCGCTCTCGTCGGTGTTCGTAAAGCCGGAGACGTCGTTGTACTCTGCTGCGCGCGTGTATGCGCCGGCGCGCCCCGTGAGCATCTTGTGTGGATAGCACTGGTGGGAGACATCGAAGACGATCTTGTCGCGCGGCGAATCAAAGACCGTGTGGAGTGCGATGGTCGCTTCGATGATCCCAAGGTTCGGCCCAATGTGCCCGCCGACGAGGCTCGTGCGCTCGATGAGCGCCTCGCGCATCTCCTGCGCAAGGATGCGGCGCTGCTCCGCCGTATAGCCCCGCAAGTCTCTGGGCGCGTTGATGTTTTCAAGATACAAGGGAAAAGCCCTCCGTTGACATATGCTAATATCCGCACTCTATTATAGCATAAATTCTAAGAAAATATCATAATTGGACAAAAAAACACGGGATGGGCAGAGAAAAACCTCGGAGCGCGTGTCTCCGAGGCTGTTGGAAACGCAGGATTACATCAGGGACGTGATCTTCTCCAGTAGGCGCTTTGCGTGCGCGTGGGAGACCTCCGTCATGGCGGTGGCGCGCGTGGGATCGGTGCGGTCGGCGTAGGAGACACCACCCGTGTAGACATAGCCCTCGTAGATCATGCCCGTGAGCCCTGCCGTCTGAACAAAGCGCCCCGTCAGCGCATCCACGGGGAATGCCGCGTCATATGCGCTCTCGGGTGCGCCTGTGGTAAACGAGAGGAGGAGCTTCTTGCCGACAAGTGCCTTGCCCTGCGATCCGTGTGAGAAGCCGCGGACAAAGACGTCCTCCATCCACTTGGCGAGCAGTGCCGGGCAGCTGTACCAGAAGATCGGGAACTGCAGGACGATGATGTCCGCGTTTGTGAGCTTCTTCTGCTCGGCTTCGACGTTGATTTTATAGTCGGGATAGAGGGCGCTGAGATCGTCGATGACGGCGTCCGGCAGCAGCTTTGCCAGATCCTCCATGATGATCTTGTTCGCGAATGAGTTGTCCCTGAGTTCGGGATGACCTGAGATAATCAAAACTTTTTTCATAAAATCTCCTATCGTTATGTTTTGCGCATTGGCATGTCAGTTCTTCAATGCCATCAGTGTATCCGCCGCGATCTGCTCGGCGGTGAGATGGTGCTCACGCGCAAGCTCGGCGGCGTCGTAGCGGTCGTGGAACTCCTTTGAGAGGCCGTAGCAGCGCACGCGTACATTTGCGTTCATGCCGTAGTACGCGGCGATCTTCTGCCCGAAGCCGCCGTCGAGGATGCCGTCCTCGAGTGTGAGGATGAGGCTGTGCTTCTCTTTGAGACGTTCGAGCAGCACCGTGTCGAGTCCCGAGAGGAAGATCGGATTGACGACGGTCGCGTGGATGCCCTCCGCCTCGAGCTGTGCGGCGGCAGCGCTTGCAAGAGCAGCGAAATTGCCGGCGCCGATCAGTGCGACCTCCGTGCCCTCCTGCACGACCTGATACTTGTTGAGGTTGCTGTAGTCTGTGCGCACGGCATAGGGGCTCTCCTCATACCCGCCGACCGGCATGCGGATCATAACGGGATGTGCCGTCTGCGTGACCGACCAGCGCAGTACCGACTTGTACTCGTCGAGGCTCGCGGGTGCGAGGAAGACGAGGTTCGGGATGTTCGCAAAGATGGGGATGTCGAAGAAGCCGAGGTGCGTCACGTCGTTCATATAGTAGAGCGACGCGCCGACGGAGAGAAAGATGGCGGGGCTGTTGTTCACCGCGACATCCTGCGCCATCTGATCGTAGACGCGCTGGAAGAATGTGCTGTACGTGCCGAAGATCGGGCGCGCACCGCCGCGTGCAAGTCCCGATGCCATCGCGACCGCGTGCTCCTCGGCGATGCCCACGTCGACGTACTGACTGCCGAGTTCCGTGCGATCCTTGGGGGAGAGTCCGATGGCGCCCATCGTACCCGCCGCGAGAAAGACGATGTTCGGATTCGTTTGCGTCTGTTTCTTGAGGAAGGCCTTTGTTGCCTCCTGATATGGATCCGTGTATGGATGTTTCAGCGCGCCCGTCTCCATGTCGAATGGCATACGATAGTGCCACGTCTCGGGATCCTCCTCGGCGAACTGGTAGCCCTTGCCCTTCTGCGTGACGATATGCACAACAACGGGCTTTGTACTGTCCTTGACCGCAGAGAACGCCGCAATCAGTGCCTCGCAGTCGTTGCCGTCTGCGACATAGCGGTAGTCGAGTCCCATTGCGCGGAAGAGGTTGTCCTCCGCTGCGCCGTTTGTCTCGCGCAGCTCCTTGAACTTGCGGTACATCCCACCGTGGTTCTCCGCGATGGAATGCCCGTTGTCGTTGAATACAATGATGAAGTTCGTTTCCATCTCACCGACGACGTTCAGCCCCTCCAGTGCCTCGCCGCCGGACATCGAGCCGTCGCCGATGAGGGCAATGACGTTTTCTCTGCGCCCCGCGAGATCTCGCGCCTTCGCAAGCCCCGAGGCAAGGCTGATCGAGGTGGATGTATGCCCGACGTTGAAGAGGTCATGCGGACTTTCCTCGGGATTCGTATAGCCCGACACCTCGTCGTATTTGTCCTCGTCGATGTATGCCTCCACGCGCCCCGTCAGCATCTTGTGCGGGTAGCACTGGTGCGACACGTCGTAGACAATCTTGTCCGTGGGCGAGTCAAAGACCGTATGCAGCGCGATGATCGTCTCGATGATGCCGAAGTCCGGGCCGAAGTGTCCGCCGTGCATGCTCGCACGTTTGAGGAGTGCGTCGCGCATTTCCTCGGCTAGCGCCTTGCGCTCCGCTGGGCCGTACCCCTTGATATCGGCGGGTGATGTGATTTTTTCCAGATACATAGAGATCCCCCTTTGCCGTATGCTTTCCATTTCCCTAAGCGAATTATATCACCGAAATGTACGTGGATGTCAAGGCGCGTAGCAAATGCAACGGATTATTTTCAGCAAAGCGTGGTAGAGTGGACACTCCGATGAAAAAATATTTTGATGGGGGATATATAATGAAAGACTGCAAAATGAAGGATAGCCGCATCGTTATCAGCGAGGTCATGATGCCCAGTCAGGCGAACCCGAATGGGAACGTGCACGGCGGCGAGATCATGAAGCTGATGGACTCGGCGGCGTATGCGGCGGCGCGGCGGTATGCGCGGTCGAACGTCGTGACGGCACGAGTGGACGAGCTGGAGTTCCACCTGCCGATCCGCATCGGCGACCTTGTCGTTGTGACGGCAGACATCGTCTATGTCGGGCACAGCTCGATGGAGGTCGCGGTCAACGTCATCGTCGAGGACCTGGACGACGGCGGCGATCCGCAGCTCGCGCTCTCGGCGTATTTCACCATGGTTGCGCTCGACCGCAACGCACGGCCGAAGTCCGTGCCGCCGCTCACGCTCGATACCGAGGAGGCACGTGCCGCCTTTGAGGAGGGCAAACGCCGCTATGAGGCGCACAAGGCACGCAAGCGCGGTACCGTTACGCCCACGGGCGGCTGTGTCTGTGATGCCATCGCGCAGCAGACGAAGGCGGCAAACACCGCGCACACGAAGCAAGATGCAAAAAAGTAAAGGTGCATACACTGTATATTGTGAAAAGACGCAGCTCCGCGCGAGGGCTGCGTTTTCTTGTGTGGGGGAGAATTGTTGCTATGCCTGACAAAAGTGCTTTGGCAGAACGACGATCAGAGATCAAGTATCATGTTGTCCTCTCAAGACCCAGCAGATACTCCTTTTTGTCGAGCCCGCCCGCATAGCCTGTGAGGCTGCCGTCTGCACCAATGACGCGGTGGCACGGGATGAGGATGGAGATTGGATTGCGCCCGACCGCGCCGCCGACCGCCTGTGCCGACATGCGCTTTTTCGTTTCCTCTTCGAGGCGGCGTGCGATCGCGCCATAGGTCGTCGTTTCTCCGAATGGGATCGTCTGCAGGATTGCCCATACCGACATCTGAAACGTCGTGCCCGTAGGATTGAGCGCAGGGCTGAAGTCCGGCTCCTTGCCGGCGAAATATAGATCGAGCCAACGCATGGCCTCTCCGAATACGGGGAGGTCTTTTTTGTGCGCTGCCGAAAGATCGGGGAAATCCCTCTCCCCATCGAAGTACAGCCCCGTGAGTGCGATGCCGTCACTCGCGAGCGTGATGTCGCCGAGCGGGGAGGTGTAGTGTGCTGTGTAGATCATGGGCGTTCTCCTGTCAGTTGATGATGATGTAGTTCTATTATAAGGGAAATAATTGCGCTGTGATAGTCCCCCGTGTGTTTTCAATCAAAATATGATCTAGTGAAAGAAAGATACCGAAGGAGGCGGCATGATGGCGACAACAGAGATGACGGATGATATGGTTGTGCAGGGGGCTCGCGCAGCGGTACGTATTGCACTGGCGAAGAACAAGGCAAGAGGTGTGTCGAGTGTTGCTTATGATCGCAAGACGAAGACGATCTATGAGATCAGGAGCGATGGGCAACGCGTGCCTATACAGGTAGGATGTGATGATTGGCAGAGAGAAAAAATTGAGACTCTGGCGGGAATTACGGATATGGAGCGCAGAGATTTGAATCATCGCGGGTAATCTGTGTTTTCACAGCAAGGCGTGGGCATTTGCCTGCGCCTTTTTCAATTTCGTGTAAAATGTCGCCTGTCATGCGACCACCCGTCCCCATTTCCCTGCTATACTCGACACCATAGAAGAGGTCACACAGGATAGAGGAGGAGATCACCATGACAGAAGCAAAGACAAACGGACAGACGGAACTCGTATTCATTCTGGATCGGAGCGGGTCGATGGCGGGGTTGGAGAGCGACACCATCGGCGGGTTCAACGGCATGCTCACACAGCATCGCAGCGAGGGCGGGGACGTGCTCGTCTCGACGGTGCTCTTTGACCACGAGGACGAGGTGATTCATGACCGCGTGCGGATCGCAGAGGTGCCAACGCTCACGGACAAGGAGTACTACACGCGCGGCTCGACGGCGCTGCTCGACGCGATGGGCGGCGCGATCCACCACATCAAAAACGTGCACAAGTACGCGCGTCCTGAGGATCGCCCCGCACGCACCATGTTCATCATTACAACGGACGGCATGGAGAATTCGAGCACACGTTACACGGCAGATCAGGTGCGGGCGATGGTGAAGCAGCAGGAGGAGGCGGGCTGGGCGTTTGTCTTCCTTGGCGCGAACATCGACGCGGTGCAGGTCGCGGGTGGTCTTGGCATCCGCGCCGAGAACGCCGTCGAGTTCGCCTGTGACGCAGCGGGCGTGCGCGAGAACTTCACATCGCTCGCGGCGATGACCTGCGCATTCTCTGCGGTGGGCGAAGTGCCGACCGGATGGGCGGAGAAGATCGGCAAGCACCTCGCAAAGCAGAAGAGCGGTCGCAGCTGAGCGGGAACGAAAAGCCTCCCCTGCCGCAGCGGGGGAGGTGGCGAACGGAGTGAGCCGGTGGGGGCGCTTGCAGCGATAGAGCAAACATGACCAGGACGGTTGTATCTGTGGCAAATAAATGAAAACAAATCTCTTGCGTGGATGATTCATATCTGTTAAAATTTTATGAAAAGAAACTGAGAGGGGAATGTCCATGTTACCGCCGCATCAAACGCCATCCGCCGACCTCCTTGAACGGATTCGCCGCTATATTGCCGCGCATTTGCAGGGGTCCTCCGACATCATCGAGGAAGCAAAGCGCAAGCTGCCGCATCCCGTGCCGCGTCCCTTCGAGGGCGAGCGCGAACGCCACGGCATTGCGCGCGATCCCGGTGTACATGAAGAGCCACTCGTATGCGGCGTCCAAGTTCCCCGTCCGCGTGTTGGTCTGGACGGCATTCTCTCACGTCTGAGGAGCAAACTCGACAAGCCGAAAGAAACCTTCTCCGAGCGACTCCTGCGCCTCATCGACGAGAGCGGCATGACTGATGTAGAGGTGTACAAGCGTGCGGGGATTGACCGCAAACTGTTCTCCAAGATCCGTACCGACAAGAACTATCATCCGAAGATTCGCGTCGTCTACGCATTCATCTTCGTCCTGCGGCTGAACCTCGACGACGCGCGGGATCTCCTCGCGAGCGCGGGCTACAGCATCTCGCCTGCGCACGAATACGACCTTGCCATGCAGTACTGCATCGAGGAGGGCTTTGACATCGTCACCGTGAACGAGATCCTGTATGCGCTCGGGATGGAAGTGCTGTGACGTGATATTTTTGAGAATCTCGACAAGGCATGGACGTAATTCGTCCATGCCTTTTGCTATACTTGAATCACATAATGAAAATGTCGCCTGTGCGGCGACCTATGGCGGCGGGAGATTTGCTAAGATAGGGACAGATCGAAGAGAAGTCATTTGGAGGTGTGCGTCATGGGAATTTTGAAGAATTTGCAGAACGTGTTTCGCACGGTACGGCCGCCGTGTGCACGTTGTCCCTATCGGCTCGGTTTAGTGAAATTCGTGCAGAGCCCATGCCCGGCATGTATGTTGGATGGCTATCGCACATTCGATGTACTCACGTGCCGACGGCACAATTTTCCAGAGATTTGGCGCGGCGGCATATTTCGCGACGGGGCGGACGATGGACGAATGATGTAAGGAGGCTAGTCGAATGGAACGTATGGAGATACGCGGACGCTGCGGCACGGCGATTGTTTAATACGATCAACCTCGGAAAGGGCGAGATCGACCTCGTGCGCTTCGATGAGGCGGCACACTTCGTCCCGTCGGGGCGCAATCTCTGGGACGGGCGGCAGGAGCGGTTTGACCTCACGGCGCTGCGCTGCTACCGCGCCCTCAAGGACACGAAGCGCATCGCACGCAGCCTTGGTACACTCGGCGGCGGCAATCAATTCATCGAGATCGATCGCAGCGCGGCCGGCACGAACTACCTTGTCATCCACACGGGCAGCCGCAATCTCGGCAAGCAGGTTGCCGAATACTACCAGAACATCGCCATCGACCTCTCGCACGGCAAGGACGAGCTCTTCCGCGCACGCGACGAGCTCATTCGCCGCTACAAGGCGGAAGGGCGGCGCAGCGAACTGCAGGAGGCACTCAAGGATCTGAACCGTGGATTCCAAGCAAAGGAGGCGGAGATTCCCGCCGACCTCGCCTTTCTCTACGGTAGCTATCTTGCGGACTATCTGCACGACATCGAGATCTGCCAGAACTTCGCACGGCGGAACCGCGAGGTCATCGCACGTGTTCTCCTCGAACGGACGGGGCTCACCGCAGGAGAGGCATTCCACACCATCCACAACTACATCGACGTGGAGGAGCGGATTCTCCGCAAGGGGGCAATCGCAGCACACGCGGGTGAGCGCGTCCTCATCCCGATCAATATGCGCGACGGCAGCATCCTCGCCGTCGGGCGCGGCGAGCCGGACTGGAACTACTCCGCGCCGCACGGGGCGGGGCGGCTGATGTCACGCACGGCGGAAAAAGAAAATCTCTCGATGGATGAGTTCCGTGAAACAATGGCAGATGTCTATACAACGGCGGTCAACGAGAATACACTCGACGAGGCACCGATGGCATACAAGTCGCTCGCGGACATCATCGACGTGATCGAGGACAGCGTGGACGTGATCGAGGTGCTGAAGCCGATCTATAATTTCAAGGCAAGCTGAATGTATCAGTTTGCCATAGGCAGGATGATATAGTGTCGAAGAATATCGTGTTGACAAGCGAAGATTGATTCACTATAAAAGGAACATAAATGTTTGGTTGCTACCTAGTAGGCGGCAAACTTCGTCAAGGACGGCAGCTCGATCAAGATGTACGAGCCGAGCTCGCCGTCCTCTGCGGTCAGCGAGTTCAAGAGTGCGCTGCCGAGCGGCAGGTACACGGTCTACACGGGCAACATCGCTGTGCGGGACTACCTCGAGGAGTATGGCTACTACGACTACTACCATCAGGGTGTGGACATCGGTGGAGGAGCGCGTGCCTACGAGTTTACCGCGTGGGAGAAGATGTGAGTAAAGCCGTAAGTATGCGAGCGTAACACGGGGCTGTACGTCGAAGCTGAAAAGTTTCGACGTGCAGCCCCGTCTTGATGCGGCGTGGCATGGGGCGAAAATTTTTGAAAAATGCACGATGCCAAGCAGGAATACGGTGAGGGGACAACGAAGCTCTACCAATCATAATTTTGCTTTGATAAAGGGTGGGATGAGATGAAGAAGCTGCTGCTTTTGTGCATGGCGTTTGCACTGCTCGCACTTGCGGGTGGCTGCGGCGGGGAACGTGCCGATGAGGCGCACGGGGCGCAGCTCGTCTATGCCACAAAGGACTACGAGGAGATCAATGTACTGGTGGATGAGTACTCCGAGATTGGGTTGCTGCTGTTCGACGGGCTGATGCGCCGCGACGAGAACGATGCTATCGTCCCCGCACTCGCCGAGTCGGTGGAGTACGATCCCGAGACCTATACCTACGTATTTCACTTGCGCGAGGGCGTGCACTGGCATGATGGAAAACCGCTGCGGGCGGCGGATGTGAAGTTCACCATCGAGGCGATTAAGAATCCG
Source organism: Selenomonas sp. FOBRC6 (assembly GCF_000286455.1). GTDB lineage: Bacteria > Bacillota > Negativicutes > Selenomonadales > Selenomonadaceae > Centipeda. The sequence goes on along the minus strand of NZ_ALKG01000040.1, from coordinate 24,338 downwards.
CTCGTCGACTCCCTCCACGCACCGAACTTCGAGGAGGTACGCGAGATCACAGAGGTTGACGACCGGACGGTGCGCATACGTCTTTCCGCACCGAATGCGGCATTCCTCGACTACATGATGCAGCCGATCCTGCCGGCCCATCTCCTTGCGGGACAGGATCTCATAACGACGGGCTTCTTTCGCAGACCCGTCGGAACGGGATCCTTCCGCATGGAGAGCTGGGAGGCGGGCAAGGAGATCGTTCTCGTAAAGAATGAGGACTACTATCGCGGCGCACCGAAGATCGACCGCTTCGTCGTCAAGATCGTGGCGGACGATGCCGCCGAGGCAAAGGCGCTTGCCGACGGGTCGGCGGATCTGGCGCGGCTTTCACCACGGGCTGCGGCACCCTTTGAGGGGAGGGACGGCTACCGCTTCTACGCGATGAAGACCGCGAACTTCGGCGCGATTCTGATTAACTGCGCTCATCCCTACTGGCAGCGCAACCGCGACCTGCTGCCTGCCATCGCCTACGCCGTTGATCGTGCGGCAGTCATAAATGACGCATTGCTCGGGCATGGAATTCCTGCATACAGCCCCCTGCAGCGCAGTCCGTTCAACAATCCGAACGTAGAGCACTATGACTATAATCCTGCGAAGGCACAGGAGATTCTCGAGGCAGCGGGCTGCAGGAAGGGCTCCGATGGCTACTACACACGCGGCGGAGAGGAGGTCGGATTCATCCTCACCGTGAAGAATGACAAGTACAGCCGCATCGATATCGCCAACGTAGTGGCAGCGCAGATGCGCGCGGTCGGAATTCACTGCACCGTGGAGACCCCCGCGAAGGTCGACTGGGACGGGCAGATGGCATACCTCAGCGGCGTGGGGAACGAGATCGACCCGGATGCACATACCTATAAGGTGTTCTCGACCAATGGGCGGGGGAATGACGGCCACTACTCGAACCCTCGCGTGGACGAATACTTGCTTGCCGCCCGCCGCGTAACCGACACCGCCGAGCGGATGCGTCTCTACGGGCTCTTTCAGGAAGAGGTGGCGAGAGACCTTCCCTATATCTACATCTGCTACCTCGACTTCATCTACGTGACGAACACACGCGTCCATGGCATCACCCCGAACCGCATGCTCGGCTACAACGGCGTCGGCTTTTTCTGGAACGTCAACGAGTGGACGGTGGACTGAGGGGATCCCGCAGAGTGGGAAATGATGAAAATAGAACAAGCCCCGTCACTTGCTGGTGGAGGCTTGTTCTTTCGCGTTGTAAAACAATTTTGGATATTGTATAATCTTCTTGTATCGTGAAAGAGGTGATTGTATGAGAGATCATATCTTGGGGACGCTGTACGGGATGGCATTGGGAGATGCGATGGGGATGCCGTCGGAGCTGCTGAGCCGCGCGCGGATTCGGGAGATTTTCGGGCGGATCGAGACGTTTGAGGACAGTCCGCCGGAAAATCCTGCGGCGATTGGCTTGAAGAAGGGGGAGTTTACGGATGATACGGCACAGGCGCTGGTCATTCTGGATTCTCTGATGGAACATGACTATGTGCCGGACAAGGGGATTATTGCACACAATCTGCTGCGCTGGGCGGTTCAAACGGAGGCGTTCGAGAAGAATATTCTGGGACAGAGTTCCAAGGCTGCGCTCCATGCCGTTGCGCACGGCGAGGATCCGGAGCCGTATACGGTAACGGCGGTGACGAATGGGGCGGCGATGCGGATTGCGCCGATTGGCTGTCTGTTTCCCTGCGATGATCTGGAGGGGCTTGCCGCGTATGTGTTCCGCATCAGCGAGGCGACGCACAAGACGGATGTGGCACTGGGCGGTGCGGGGATGGTGGCGGCGGCGGTCAGTGCCGCACTGGACGGCAGGTCGTGGGAGGGGATCATGGACGCTGCCATGGACTGCTATGCGATGGCGGCGCGCTATGGGGCGCAGACGTACAGTGCCTCGCCGAAAGCGCGGCTTGCCTTGGCGTTGGAGCTTGCCCGGCGGCACCGCGCGGATACAGAGGCGTTCTCCCTTTCTGTCTACGAGGGGATCGGCACGACGACGCTCATGAATGAGGCGGTGCCCACCGCCCTTGCCATGGCGTATTATTTCAAGGAGCCGCACGCGTGCAGTCTGGCATGTGCGAATCTCGGCGGCGATACGGATACGATCGGCGCGATGGCGGTTGCTGTCTGCGGGGCGAAGGCGGGGGCGGCTGTGATGGATCCCGCCCTGATTGCCGTGCTGGAGCAGAGCAATGATGTGGATTTCGGGCGGTATGCAGACAGTCTGCTTGCGCATCGCGGACGGGTTCATTGTTGATGTGGCAAGGATTTGTGGGAGGCGTATCATGAACGAAGAAGAAACGGTTTTTTTGTCGGCGGCGGAGCGGACGGATCGGCCGCGCAGTCTGTTTTTCCTGTACTGTGCCGCCAATATCGGGATCCTTGGTCTGGTGTATGGCGCCATTATCGTCGGCTTTCAGCTGAGTTTCCTGCAGGCTGTTCTCGCTACGGTCATCGGCTCGTTTTCGTTTGGGATTGTCGGCTTGATGAGTCTCGCGGGGCGTGATACGGGTGCGGTCACGTTCGTGCTGTCGCGTGCCTCGTTCGGCTTTCGCGGGAATCTGATTCCCTCGGTGGCGGCACTGATCGGGCACGCGGGCTGGCTGTCGATCAATGTTTGTACCGGTGCGCTGACGGTACTGGCGCTGTTTGCGACACTCGGTCTGGACGCCACGCCGATGACGACGGGGATCGCGCTGGCAATTTTTGTGCTGCTGGTGCTGGCGTCTGTGGTGTTCAGTCATGATATGCTGATCCGTATGCAGACGATCTGTACCTATTTGTTCGGTTTTTTTACGCTTGTGATTCTCGCCATCATTATTCCGCAGACGGATTGGGCGATGCTGCTGGCGATGCCGGACGGGGACTGGGCGGCCAATTTCCTGCCGGCGCTTGCCTTTGTCGCCGCCGGTACGGGCATCGGCTGGACGAGCTATGCGGCGGACTACAGCTGCCATCAGGCGGCCAAATACTCCCGCAGCAGGGTCGGCTGGGCGGTGACGCTCGGCGGTGTTGTGCCGCTTGTGCTGATGCTCGGTGTCGGCATTCTGCTGTCGAGCAAGGTGCCGGATCTCGCAAGCTCGTCCAATCCGATTGAGGTCATCAAGGGGGTGCTGCCGGTCAATCTGGCGATCCTTTACTACATCACGGCGATTGGCGGTCTTACGCCGCAGTGCTTCCTCGGTCTGAAATCCTCCAAGCTCGTGCTGCAGGCGGCGCATATTCTGGTGAATGAACGGTGGATTCTGCTCTTTCAGACGGTTGTCGTTACGCTCATTCCGGCGTACATTCTCTTTGTGGCGCAGGATTTTCAGGGGACGTTGGAGGGCTTCCTCAGCATTATCGGCAAGCTGCTCGCCGCATGGTCTTCGGTGTTTCTCATGGACTATCTGCTGCTGCGCCGCACGCATGGCTATGACCGGGTTCTGCTCACGGATCCCGTGCGGAATGCGCTGAACTCTCGCGGCGTGATCAGTTGGGTGGTTGGCTTTGTCGTGGGAATGCTGTTTTCCCAGACGTTTGTGTTTACGGGACCCTTTGCCACGGGGATTTTCGCCGACAACAGTCTGAATGTGCTGCTGACTCTTGTTGTCAGTGGCGGTCTCTACAGCATTTTGGTGCTGGTTGGCGACAAGCGGTCTGCGGCATAAGGAGGCACGCATGGGAACTGCAAAGATCTTGATTCTCGGGGCGGCAATCATCGATGTTGTCATCCATATTGACCGTCTGCCGAAGGCGGGGGAGGATATCGCTGGTCAGCAGCAGGGCATGATTGTCGGCGGCTGTGCATTCAATGTGTCAAAGATCATGGGGGCACTGGGCACGGCACACGATCTCTGTGTTCCGGTTGGCAGGGGGATGTATGCGGACATCATCCGGCAGGAACTGCAAAAGGCGGGGCGCGCTGTGATGATCGAGGATAGGCGCTGCGACAACGGATACTGCCTTTCCCTTGTCGAGGCGGATGGGGAGCGCACCTTCATCACGATGGACGGCATTGAGACGATGTGGCGGGATGCGTGGCTGGAAACGCTCGATGCGCAGCGGTACGACTACATCTATGCGTCCGGCTACGGCTTTCAGGAAGACAATCCCAGCAGCGAGGTTCTAATGCGTTTTGTGCGCCGTAAGAACGCAGGCTGCCGTCTGGTGCTCGACCCGGGACCGAGGCTCTTGGGGCGGCGGTTCGCGGATGAGCTGCTGGGCATGGGGACGATTCTTGAGATGAATGCGTCCGAGGCGATGGCGCTGGCGGGAGAAGCAGAGGTCGGAGCGGCTGCGCGAAGGCTCCATGGCGTGACGCGTCAGCCCGTTGTCGTGACGCTCGGCAAAGAGGGGACGCTCTGCCACAGCGCGGCGGGTGGGCTGCACGTTCCCACGCGTCCGGTCAAGCCGGTGGACACCATCGGTGCGGGGGACGCGCATACGGCGGGCTTCCTGTCGGCACTGGCGCAAGGCAAGACGCTGCGCGAGGCGTGTGCGGCGGCGAACGACACGGCTGCGATTGTCGTGCAGCACACGGGCTGCTCCATGGAGTAGGAGTGGATCAAGGGAAGCAGTCACAACAAATCCCCCGCCGCACATTCGTGCAACGGGGGATTGTTCGTGAGAATATAGGGGAAAGGACAGGTCTGTCAGGCTGGCATCAGGTGATGGATGCCTGATAGATGCTGTCGATTGCCTTCTTGAGGACGGCGTTGAATTCATCGTCGCTCTGCGAGAAGCGCAGATCCTGCGCGAGGGCGCGGGAAAAGCTGGCGATGAGGCCGTGGTTGCGGGCGAGTTTTTCGTTCGCATCGTCCATGGTGTAGCCGCCGCTAAGTGCGACGACACGGACGACGTGGCTGTCCTTCATGATCTCTGCGTAGAGGTTGTCGACGGTCGGGATGGTGACCTTGAACATGATCTTGGCATCGGCGGGCAGTTTTGCGAGGTGCTCCTTCATGCAGCCGAGCATGATCTCCTCTGCCTTTGCTTTGTCGGGGCAGTGGATGTCGACCTCGGGTTCGAGGATGGGGACGAGCCCCTTGCGGACGATCTGCATGCCGACCTCGAACTGCTGGTCGATGATGGCGCGGATGCCGTCGGGGTTCGCCTGTTTGATGACGGAGCGCATCTTTGTGCCGAAGATGTGACGCTCGTTTGCGCGGTCAAGCAGCTCGTCGAGTCCCGGGATGGGCTTCATGAGCTGAACGCCGTCCTTCTCGTCGGCAAGCCCCTTGTCGACCTTGAGGAAGGGGACAATGCCCTTCTGATTCCAGAGAAAATCTGCTGTGAAGAGGCTGTCGATCTTGCGATCCATGGTGTTCTCAAAGAGGATTGCCGCGAGGATGCGGCTTTTGTCGAACGAGGGGCTCTTGATGATGCGGGTGCGCATCTCGTGGACGCGCGTGAACATCTCCTCCTCGCCGTGATAGGCGCTCTCGTCGACGCCGTACGCCTTGAGTGCCTTCGGCGTGGAGCCGCCGCTCTGGTCAAGTGCGGCGATAAAGCCTTTGTCCTCGGTCATGCGTTTGAGCTGCTGCTGATTCATTGGACATACCTCCTAGTTGTGAACATATGAGAGAGGGGAAAACTCCCCTGTTGGATTCTGACCTTATTATAACGCAGTTGAGAAGTGAAATCAATTGTTATAAGAGGATTTATCAAAAATAAATGATGTTCGTGTATCCTTGTGCTTGACCCATCCGCTGAAATATCGTAAGGTAACGGCATCGAATATATGGGGAGGATTCCGCTGATGCGCTTATATCATTGGGTTCAGGCAAAGATGTTCAGCACCTATGAGGACTGGTGCCTGAAGTGCAGTTCGATGAACCGTCACGGCTTTCATATTGTGGGGATCGAGAACGAATTGAAGTCCATGCGGGACGGTACGAATATGTTTGTGGAGATCTGCCCGCCGCAGGCGGTCGAGGGCTGCACGTCGATGAAGGCAATCAGCGGGGCGGCTGCCGACCAGGTGGTGCTCACGCTGGAAATCGGCGGGAAGAAGTATCGCCGCACGGATCTTCCCTATGACGCCGCGGCGCGGATCATGAAAGACTTCGTGCGAAAAGGAATGCTCTCCGATGTCGAGGGATATGAACCGACCGAAGACGATCCCAAAGCGATTGCGGACGCAGTCACTGCGCTTGCAAACATTCTGCGTGTGGATGCCGCATATACGAAGCAGCTGCGAAAAAAGTTACAGGTGAGAGGTTCCACAGGCATCGACACTGCGTGGGAGGGCCTTTGCAAAAAACTGGTGCGCAGCGGCAGGGCAGCGGCGCTCGACTGGAAGAGCGAGCGGGAGGATTTTGTTGCTGCCGTGCAGTCGCTGACAGCAGGCACGGGACTTGCTGTTGACGGGGATATGCTCGGTGAGACGGACGGGATTTCTGTCTGGAGCAAGGATGTGAATGCGCATTGGCACGATCATGTCCTTGCTGCGATGGATATGAACAACGAGGACTATGTCCTGCTTGTTTTGACGCGGGCGGACTTTGCGCGTGCGTCAGAATATGCACGCGTCCTCCTACACCGAATTGCACGGGCGGAGGAGATGTGAGATATACAAAAACAGCGATTTGCAAGAGCATGCAGATCGCTGCTTTTGTATGTTGCGATTAGTTTTCGTACGACCAGCCGTGCCACGAGGAGGCGAGGGCGGCGCGCGTGTCCTTGTCGAGTTCCTCCCACGAGACGAAGTTGACGCCGCGGCCGCCTCTATCGAGCCGTTCGCGCCGGAACTTCTCGGCTTCTTCGCCGTAGGGGTCGACGTCCTTGTTCAGATAGAGGAGGTTCATGGAGGTGTAGAACGGCTCGACTTGCTCCCCGTGGACACTTGCAGTCCCTTCCGCATGGGCGTTCGTTCCGACGCCGAGGTCGACGTCGACCCAGAGAATCTGGGCATCGTATACGATGCCGTAGCGATCCGTTGCGCTCGTCCAGCTTTCGTCGCGCGGCATCCGCTGCGTATCGACCATGTAGATGTAGTGTCCGTCCGTATTTTTCCCTCGGATGTGGAGACGCGTGAGGTCGGGGAACTGTGTGTTCGCATTATTGATCGCGTACGGATCGAGCGTTGTCCCGTCCTTGCTGATCTCATACGCTGCGCCGTAGATCTGACTCGGATAGTTCTCACAGAGATATTGGAGTCCCTTTTGCTGCTCCTCTGAGATACTGTCCCCAGCATAGTAGAGCGGATCTTTGTTCAGGAAGTGCCGACTGATGAGGAGTTCGAGCCGTTCGTCGCGGTCGAGGTCGGTGACGGCGGCGTAGAAGGTATAGTGACTGCGCTCCGCCATGCCGCTCTTTAGGATGCTGTCCCATGTGTGGTAGAGGGTATTGATTTCCTCCTGTATCACACCCGATGCCGCCATGACATCGAGCTGCGCCTCCGTGTCAATCGCTGTGGGTGCGGCAGCAGCGGATGCCGTCAACGAGAGCGCGGCAAGCGCTGCACCGAACGCTTTTTTGAGCGAGATTGTCATTGTGTGCCTCCTTTTAATGAATGGTTATCCCTTTCCGTCGATGATACCGTAGACAAAACCCTGCCAAGAGGCGGCAAGCGCCTCGTGCGGATCGCGGTTGAGTTCGTCGCCGCTCACCCAGCGGATGGAGCTTGGCGGCAGGAGTGCCTCGTCAAAGGTCTGATACAGATAGGTCTGCTGAAATTGTCGGCCACTCATATTCGTATGGGCGGGATCGCCGTCAAAGACACTGGCGGAGACGTTGATTTTCCTGCAGGTGGAGGGACTGTCCACGTCCCGATAGCTGCCTTTTTCCACGGCGAGCAGCTGACAGCGCAGCGTTCCATGGTCGAGGGCGACGCGCTGATAGGACGCTGTATAGGTGTAAGAAGGGGCTTTGCCCGTGAAGTAATCGCTCCGGGAGACGGTCACGGTACGGACATGATGCCAGCGCGTGCCGTGCTCGTCAATCTCACTGAGGGGTTGGAGGTTCATCAGATCGGGCCAATCGTAGCCGTTCTCTGCGCGGAGGCGTTCGAGCCGTCCGTCCGCAGAGATCTCGTAGGCGGACAGGCTGATATCAATCGGGATATCCACAACACCCGCCGCATGGGGGCCGGATATATCCATCAGCGTCATCGCATGGCGAAACAATAGCTCAAGCCTGCCGTTGTGGTCGAGGTCGGTGACGGCGATGTGCGTCAGACGGCGGTTGAAGCGCATGAGGTGGGGCTGCGGTGTCTGCCCTGCGTCCCACCGAGCGACGAATTCGTCCTTCCAGAGCGGCTCTGCCTCGGCGATGATCTTCAGCTGCGCATTCGCATCGGCGGGATGCTTGATGTGCGCTGCAGTAGAGGATGAGGCATAGGGGGCAGCAGCGGCGGACGCCGTGACCGCACTGAGAACGAGGAGTGCAGCTGCTGCGAGCAGTCCTTTCTTGAAGTGTTTCATGGGGATCCTCCTTTCGTACAATGGATTACGGTGCGGCGGTTCGTGCGCTCATCCTCTGACCACCGCTCCGTCGTGCGTCCAGCTGTACCATGAGGATGTGAGCGCTTCGTGCGGATTTTGCTCGAGATACTCCCATGAGATGGGATCGAGCGTGGGGCCGTCATCGGTGTGGCGGACCTCGGGCGGAATGCTGCTCGGATCGTACGTATGGCCTGTGATGAGATCCTGGCTCCATGTATAGTACGGCTCGACGTATGCTCCGTAGACCCCGGCAGTCCCCTTGGTGATGCTCGTCTGCGCAACGATGAGCACGCCGCCCTCAAGGCGGATCGTGTACCCCTCGCCCACGATGCCGTAGCGTTCTTGGCCGTCCTCCACGGTGCTCTCGCCGGTCATGCGCGCGGCAGATGCCAAATAGACGGGAGTGCCGTTTACCCCTGTCGGCCGCACATGGATGCTCATGAGGTCGGGAAAGCCGCCGCCCTTATAGGGGAGCTCTGCAGACGTCCTGCTGTCCACGATGTCAAGCGGCACAAGACGTGTGCCGTCCGCGTTGATCTCATAAGCCGCACCGTGGATATAGCGGGGAAACATCTCCGCAAGCTCTGTGAGACCTTCTTTTTGCTCCTCTGAGATCTCGTTTCCCGCACGCAGGAGCGGCTCATAGCTGAGCGTCCGGCGGTTGATGAGGAGTTCGAGCCGTCCGTCGTCGTCAAGATCCGTGACGGCAGCGCAGAATTTATATGCGGTCATATTTTCGCGGCTGCGGATGCGGACTGTGTCAATCTCCGCCTTTAGGGCGTGGGAGCGCGCGATTACATCCAGCTGTGCCTCTGCATCTGGGACTGCGGGCGCGGCGAATGCTGCACTTGTGCAGATGGAGAGGCCTGTGAGGACGGCAAGTGCGCATTTTGCAGCGTAGGTATGGAGCATTGTTCTCATCCTTTCGCGGTTTGAAATTACATCAGAACTTCACCTCGGGAACGTAGCCACCATAGCCGCCGCCTCTCCCGGAACCCCCTCCGCCGCTGTATTTTCCTGAAGTGAGGAGATTCAGCAGGACGGATAGGGAGAGCACAGCAAGGCCGAACACCGGCCCCACAATCCAGAGGATGAGCAGGAGGATAGGAATCGCGATGAGGAATCCACCTACATAATGGTAGAAAGGGGCACTGGACACCTCGTCAATCGAGTCCGGCACGGTGACATGGGCTGCTTCGCATATTTGCACGCCAAGCAGGTCATAGCTCTTTCGTATTTGTTCGGAAAGATCGTCCTTGTCCATGGAAAACTCGGATCGAATGCGATTTTCTGCATATACCGTATCGTGACTCTGATCCAGAGCCCTCAGTGCGGAACCGTAGAAAACCCTGACCGTGCGTTCCTCCTTTGCGACGAGGAGCAGGACTCTCTTTCCTTGCGCTGCATCCGCGAGATGCCAGCCCGCAAGGAGCTGCTCTGCAAATTGCCGATCGTTCACGCCACTCAGCGTCGGCATGGTGACGAGGATGAGCTGTGCGCCCGTCGCATTCATGAGATCCTCGCCCATCTTCTCAATCTATGTGGCATCCTCTGGCAACAGGAGGTCGCCGAAATCCGCCACGCTGCCGAGATGCGCGGGCTTTGCCGGGATGCCGAGCGCAGCACCGAGCCCCGCAAGCTCTGCGCCGTACTCCGCAGCCGCCTTTTGTGCGAGCGCACCATACGCCCGCAAAATTGCCGCGGAGTAGTTCTCGTTACGGAACGCGGGGGTCATCGCATCGAGCACGCTGCCCGCGTAGTCGTCCGTGATTGCGCCCTCGAGCCCGTAGCCGACCTCGATGCGGAAGGCGCGGTCGTCCTTTGCAATCAGCAGGAGGACACCGTTGTTCATCCGCGCGTCTCCGATGCCCCAGCTGCGAAAGAGCTCATTTATGTGTAAGTTGTCGCATACTAATATTACTGTAGCATACTTTTGAATTTTTTGTAACTGTCATAAATGACAGGTTTTCAAAGTTTTTTTGAGGAAATTTTGCGCATGCAAAAACGCCCCCGCATTGCGGGGGCGTTCGTATTGCCGTTATTTACCTCAGCAGGTGTGGCACTTGTCGTAGAGCCCCTTCTCCTTGAGGAGCTTAACCATGGTCTCGCCGATGTGGGCGACGGTATCCGCGACGGGGATGCCTGCTGCGTTGAGGGCTGCAACCTTGTCCGCTGCCGTGCCCTTGCCGCCGGAGATGATCGCGCCTGCATGACCCATGCGCTTGCCCGGAGGCGCCTGACGGCCTGCAATAAAGGCGGAGACGGGCTTATCCTTCATGTTCTCCTGAATCCACTTTGCAGCGTCTTCCTCCGCCGTGCCGCCGATCTCGCCAATGATGAGGACGGCGTAGGTGTCAGGGTCGTTCTTGAAGAGCTGGAGCGCATCGATGAAGTCGGTACCCTTGACGGGGTCGCCGCCGATGCCGACGGTGGTCGTCTGGCCGATGCCCGCGTTCGTGAGCTGGAATGCCGCCTCATAGGTGAGCGTTCCGGAGCGCGAGATGAGTCCGACGTGGCCGGGCTTGCTGACGGTGCCGGGCGTGATGCCGAGCTTGGACTGCTGGGAGGTGAGAAGTCCGGGGCAGTTCGGCCCGACGAGGCGGGTCTTCTTGCCCTGCATGTAACGGCGTACCTTTACCATGTCGAGGACGGGGATGTGCTCGGTGATGCAGACGACGAGATCGAGTTCCGCATCGACTGCTTCGAGGATGGAGTCCGCCGCAAAGCGTGCGGGGACGTAGACGACGGAGGCGGTTGCGCCCGTTGCCTTGACCGCATCTGCAACGGTGTTGAAGACGGGTACGCCCTCGACGGTCTGACCCGCCTTGCCGGGGGTGACGCCGCCGACGATCTTCGTGCCGTAGTCGAGCATCTGCTTCGTGTGGAACATCGCAGCCTTGCCGGTGATGCCCTGGACGATGACTTTGGTGTCCTTATCAATCATTACTGACATTGTATGACCTCCCTTTCGATTAAGCCTTCGCCTGTGCGACGAGTTTCACGATCTGCTCTGCGCCGCCCTCCATCGTGGGGGCGGGGAAGACGTTGCCGATCGGCGTGTTCTTGAGGATCTCGCGACCCTCTTCGACCTTCGTTCCCTCAAGGCGCACGACGACGGGAACGGGGAGGGATTTGCCGTCCTTGGAGATGATCTTTGCTGCCTCGATGATGCCGTTGGCGATGTTGTCGCAGCGGTTGATGCCGCCGAAGATGTTGACGAAGATGCCCTTCGCCTGACCGCCTTCGAGCATGATGTTGAATGCCTTTGCGATCTTCTCGGGCTCGGAGTCGCCGCCGACATCGAGGAAGTTCGCGGGCTCTCCGCCGTAGTGCTTGATGATGTCGACGGTCGCCATCGCAAGTCCTGCGCCGTTGACCATGCACGCGACATCGCCGCCGAGGTTGACATAGTTGAGGCCTGCCGCAGCCGCCTCGCGCTCCTTCGGGTCCTCCTCGGTCTCGTCGCGCAGCTCTGCAATGTCGGGATGGCGGAAGAGGGCGCTGTCGTCGAAGTTCAGCTTCGCATCGAGTGCGATGACATCATCGTCTTCGGTGACGACGAGCGGGTTGATCTCGACCTGCGAGCAGTCCTTGCCGATGAATGCGTCATAGAGTCCCTGCATGAGTGCGGCCGCCTTGCGGACTGCGGGTCCCGGGATGTTGATGGCGTATGCCATGCGCGTTGCCTGGAACGGAGCGAGTCCGATCACGGGGTCGATGTACTCCTTGATGATCTTCTCGGGGGTCTCGGCCGCGACCTTCTCGATCTCGACGCCGCCCTCCTCGGAGCCCATCATGACGATGCTCGCTGTCTGACGATCAACGACGAAGGAGAGGTAGTATTCCTTTTTGATCTTCGAGCCTTCCTCGATGAGGAGACGGCCGACCTTCTTGCCCTCAGGACCGGTCTGGTGGGTGACAAGCACCTTGCCGAGGAGTTCCTGCGCGTAGGTGCGCACCTCATCGACGTTCTTTGCGATCTTGACGCCGCCCGCCTTGCCGCGGCCGCCTGCGTGGATCTGAGCCTTGACAACGATCACGGGGGAGCCAAGCTTCTCCGCATTCGCGACTGCCTCGTCGACGGTGAACGCCGGCAGCCCGTTCGGTACGTTCACACCGAACTCGCGCAGAACCTGCTTGGACTGGTACTCATGAATATTCATTTAGTCAATCCTCCCTTAATTTTTGTGAGCAGAGCTTACTTATAGATACTATCTTACGCTTATTCCTATGAAATGTCTAGCAATTTCACATAAATAAACGATTGAAAGATCTGCGTGAAGTATAAAAATTTTCTATAGATATAATGAGGTGCCAAAAACTTTTTGGTGCGATTCCTTACAGATCATCCAATTTGTAGACGGTCTCCGCTTCCCAGACCTCATCCATGCGCAGTTCGGGCTGGGGGAATGCCGGATTCGCGGGCGCATTCGGGAAGAACTGCGTCTCGAGGCAGAAGCCGCCGCGTCGTGGGAACTGCCTGCCGCCCTTGCCGACGACGGGCTTTTTCGCGAGGGCGTTGCCGGTGTAGAACTGCATGCCGACCTGTGTCGTATAGCAGGAGAGGGCAAGCCCCGTCTTCGCGGAGGTGACGCGCGCCGCCTTCTTCAGATGCGAATACGGCTCGGGTGCGATGTCGCCGCGCAGCACCCAGTTGTGGTCATAGCCACCCGCCATCTGCAGCTGGTCGTAGTCCGCGTCGATGCGTTCGCCGATGCGGTGCGGCGTTGTGAAGTCCATCGGCGTGCCGAACACCGTGAGGATGCGTCCGTCGGGCAGGGACTCTGCATCCGCCCACGTGAACTCGTCCGCATAGATCTCCGCCTCGTGATCGAGCACGCTGTCCGCCGTCGCCCCCTCGAGATTGAAGTAGGTGTGGTTCGTGAGGTTGCAGATCGTGTCCGCGTCACTGACAGCACGATAGGAGATGTGGAGTGCGTCATCGTCCGTGAGACGATAGGCGACCTTTGCCTCGAAATTGCCAGGGTAGCCGCCCTCTCCGTCGGGACTGATCGCGGTGAACTCTACGCCGCCGTCCACGATCTCCGCCGTCCAGAGATGATAGTGCAGCCCCTTTGTGCCGCCATGGATGTGGTTCTGCTTGTGTGAGCCCGAGTTCAGTTCGAGCTGATAGGGGCGCCCTGCGATCGTGACGCGCCCGCCCGCAATGCGATTCGCGTGGCGTCCGACAATGGCACCCATCGAGGCAGTGTCAGCGACATAGTCCTCGCCCGTCTCATAGCCGAGCACGATGTCGAGCGGCGCGCCGTGCACGAGCCGCTCGAACTTCACGAGACGCGCACCGTAGCTCGTGATCGCGACCCGTGTGCCGCGCTCATTCGTCAGCGTGTAGAGATCGATCCGATCCCCGCCCGGCATTGTGCCGAACGGCTCCAACTTCAATTCCGTCATTGCAGATTCCCCCCGAAGCAGAAACGACAGTCGAAAACCCTTCTCTATTGTAGCACATTCTCCCATATTTTCCACGAAAAAGATGGGGAAGCGTCGAAATTATCAGCGCAGAATAATTGCACCTACGGGGCAGTCCTCCGCTGCCTCCAGTGCATCGTCCTGCTCCGTGCACTGCGGCTGACGCACGATAACGGCAGAGCGTGCGGCGTGGTCGATGCGAAAGATGGCGGGTAGGCGCTCCGCGCACATGCCGCAGGAGACACAGGCGGCGGGGTCGATGGATAGTTTCATCGCGCTCTCCAAATGAAAATTTCCTGCTGCACCGAGGCACAGCAGGAGTCTTTTCATATCAAATATAACACACGCCTACAGTATGAGCTATATGCGCGCAGATGTCTGTGACTGTAGCAACAATCAGATCCCCATGCTTGCGTCCGAGCCCTCGAGCATCTTGTGCAGGTAGGCGCGGATCTCGACGCCGTGCTCCATCTTCATGACATCGGCGAGGAGTTCCTTTGCCTGCGTCGAGGTGACGGAGCGGATCATTTCCTTGACGCGCGGGATGCTCGGTGCACTCATGGAGAGTTCCGTGATGCCCATGCCGAGCAGGATGACGGCGGCGTACGGATCGCTCGCCATCTCGCCGCACATGCCCGCCCAGATGCCGCGCTCGCGCGCGCTCTGGATTGTGCGCTGGATGAGGCGCAGGACAGCGGGGTTGAACGGATTGTAGAGGTTCGCGATCTGTGCGTTGCCGCGGTCGACCGCGAGCGTGTACTGGATGAGGTCGTTCGTGCCGATGCTGAAGAAGTCGACGTACTGGGAGAGGAGCGGGGAGACGACTGCCGCTGCAGGCGTCTCGACCATGATGCCGATCTGCACGTCGTCGGAGTAATCCTTGCCCTCGTGCGCGAGCTCGACCTTTGCCTGCTCGACGAGCTTCAGCACGCGCTGGATCTCGCTGACGCTGATGACCATCGGAACCATCATCGCCGCCTTGCCGTAGAGTCCTGCGCGCAGGATCGCTTTGATCTGCGGGAGGAAGAGATCATGACGGTCGAGGCTGATGCGCAGTGCGCGGTAGCCGAGGAACGGATTCTCCTCGGGGTCGATGTTGAGGTAGGGCAGGGGCTTGTCGCCGCCGATGTCCATCGTGCGGATGACGCAGATGTGGCCGCCGCATTTCTCGACAGCGGCGCGATATGCCTTGAACTGGTCTTCCTCGCTTGGGATTGTTGTGGAGCCCATGAAGACGAACTCGGAGCGGAAGAGGCCGACGCCCTCCGCGCCGTATGTAAGCGCGTTGTCCACGTCCATATGCGTGCCGATGTTCGCCGTCAGCTCGATGCGCACGCCGTCCTTCGTCACAGCCGGGAGATCCTTGAGTGCCGCGTAGTGCGCCGCGAGCTTCTTCTGCTCCTCGATCTTGCCCTGATAGAGTGCGCGCTCCGTCTCGGTCGGACGGATGATGATGTCGCCGCGGCTGCCGTCGAGGATGAGCTCGTCGCCGTCCTGGATGAGGTTGATCTTGTCGCCGATGCCGAGGACGGTCGGGATTGCGCGCGCCTTTGCGATGATGACGACGTGGCTCGTTGCACTGCCCGAGCCGAGGATGACGCCCGCAATCTGCTCCGTGGGCATCCCCGCCACAACGGACGGCTCGATCTCCTCGCCGCAGAGGATGACCTGACCCGCCCCAATCTCCGGCTCCTTGACGCCGAGGACGTACTTGGCGATGCGCTTGCCCACGTCGCGCAGGTCGACCGCGCGCGCGGCGAAATACTCGTCCTCCATCTGCTCGAAGAGCTGCGCCTGCTCGTTTGCTGCATCGAGAATGCCCTGCGGGGCATTGCCGGAGGCATCGATCTTTGCCTTGATGTTCTCCGCCATCATCGGATCCTGCACCATCATGCGATGTGCCTCGAGGATGGCTGCCTGCTCTGCCTGCTCCTCTTTGCGCAGACGCTCGATGGTCGCGAGCAGAGTCTCGGTGACGGCGACGAGTGCCGCCTCCGCCTTGCTCTGCTCCTCTGCGACGGAGCCGGGCTTATAGGCTGCAAGATAGCCGTCGAGGTTCTGCCCTGCGAGCATGACCTTGCCGACGGCGATCCCGGAGATGACGCCTTTTCCACGGATTGTTTCCGCCATATCTAACACCCTCCCTATTCCTATGAAAAAACGCCGCGAGGCAAACAGTGCACTGCAAAACCTCGGGGCGTCCCGTAGTTATCCGATTACTCTTCGCCGAACTTCGACTTGACGAGATCTGTGAGCTCCTTCACGGCTGCTGCCTCGTCCTCGCCCTCGGCGATGATGGTGAGCTCCGTGCCCTTGACAAGACCCATGCTCATCAGCATGAGAATGCTCTTGGCGTCAACCTTCTTGCCCTTCGCCTCGATCTGGATCTTGGACTTGAACTTCGTTGCCGTCTGAACGAACACCGATGCGGGACGTGCATGAATGCCCGTCTTGTTCTCGATCATCACTGTTTCCTGCGTCATGTGAACCTCTCCCATCCGTTAGTGAATCAGCCTATATTTATTCCCCTCACGCGCGCGTCTTGCTCTGCGCACGCGAATGAATGTCACGGTCATTATACTATAAAACAAGAAATGAAAAAAGAGCCGAAAGAAAAAAGTTTTGGAAAAAGAGCGGCGAAATTTTTTAATATTTACGGTATCCAAAGAAGGAATTT
Source organism: Selenomonas sp. FOBRC6 (assembly GCF_000286455.1). Taxonomy (GTDB): domain Bacteria; phylum Bacillota; class Negativicutes; order Selenomonadales; family Selenomonadaceae; genus Centipeda. The sequence continues at coordinate 7,745 of NZ_ALKG01000040.1, read as the reverse complement.
TCGCGTTTTTGTCGAAAACGTCTTAGAATGCCTATCAGTATGCCCGCTGTATCGGGAGTTGGTCGTGTGAAAAGGGGGCGACGACATTGCAGCAGCAGATTCGCCTTTCCGCTCTCATTTTTGCCGTCCTGATAAGCATCGGCGTCGTTGCGGGGCTGATCGCTCTGCGCCCGCCGCTGACCGAGGTCTACTATATGCAGATGGGCGCGCTGATTGCGGGGGCGGGACTTATTGTAACGCTCTACAACCGATTTCTCACAGCGCGTGACCGCCGGCGTGCGCAGACGGTCGAAATGCAGGAGGAGCCCGCGGCAGAGCCGGAGGCGGAGGCGCCGACGGTGGACTGTGTGCCCGCGCTTGCACCGGCGGTCTACGCCGAGACGCAGGAGTGCGAGCTTCCCACGGAGACGCTTCCTGAGCCGCAGCTGCCACAGCTGCCGGAGCTGACAGCGGAGAGTCTGGATGCACTGCTGGATATTGCATACGAGGCGGCGGAGAGCGAGCCGCTGCGTGCCATTGCGGCGTATCGCAGAGCGCTTGCGCGCTATCCGGATGACTCCTATATGCCGTATCTCATCATCGAACTCTCGACGCTTTACAAGCGCCTCGGGGACTACGATGCGGCGCTCCGCCTCTTTGACGAGGCGCTCGCGCTTCCCATCATTGCACAGAACGCCGTCATGGCGCAGGAGTTTGAGCGCTCCCGCAGAGCCCTGACCGTCGTTTCTCATATGCTCGCGGCGCAGGGAACGCCCTCGCTCCCCTTTGGCGATGTTCCAAAGGAGATCATTGTGGAGGCGGATCGGCGCGCAGATGAGCCGAACACCTGACATTTTATAGTAAAATGGAGGAATACACATGAAGAAAAGCGTTGACATTCTGGGACTTCCTGTCATCAGCATCACCGAGGGGCGCGAGCTCGGCATGAGCAAGACCCTTCTCATCGATGCACCGAACCGCGTTGTAGCGGCAATTACAATTGAGGACGAGGACTGGTATCGCGGAGTCAAGCTCATTCCCTACGATAATGTCATTGCGGTCGGCGAGGATGCCGTCACGATCAACAACAGCGAGAACATCCTGACGCTCGATGCGGCGGGCGATTTCGAGACCCTGCTCGACGACAACATCCGCGTCATCGGCACGAAGGCGATCACGCGCACGGGTGTCATTCAGGGCACGATCACCGAGATCTTCATCGGTGACGACGGCAATATTGAGAAATGCGAGATCACAACGCCCGAGGGCTCGACCTCCGAGGTGACGGCGGATCAGGTCTCGATCTTTGGTAAGGAAGTTACGGTTATCTCCCCGGAGGGCGATGCCGGAAAAAAATCTGATGCAGCGGCTGCACCGGCGGCACCCGCTGTGACAGCGCCCGTGGTCGAAGAGGCTGCGGCTGAGCCGGTGGCTGAAGTTGCTGCACCCACGGTGGAGGAGTCTGCGGCTCCTGTTGCTGAGGTTCCCGCCGAGGAACCGGTGGAAGCTCCCGCTGTCGAGGCTCCGGTCGAGGAGCCCGTATCTGCAGAAGAGCCTCCGACTGAGCCCGAGCTGCCTGTTGTGGAGGAGGCACCCGTTGAGGTTCCTGCGGAGGAGCCCGCAGCACCTGCCGAGGAGCCGGCAGCGGCAGAGCCCGCTGAGGACAAGAGCGCGGATCGCGTGAACGAGGATCGTCACCGCCGCTTCCTGCTCGGCAAGAAGGCGACGCGCACGATCAAGATGGACAACGGCGTTGTCATCGTCGAGGCGGGCGCGGACATCACCGAGGAAGTCCTGCAGAAGGCGAAGCTCGGCAACAAGTTCATCGAGCTCTCGATGAGCGCACAGTAAGAGAATCGAATAGGGGAGCTGCCATGCGGCGGCTGAGAGGGGGCAATGCGCCCCGACCCATACCTGATTTGGATAATGCCAACGTAGGGAAAACACGCACACAGCGCGGCTATGTCACTGGCATGGCCGCGTTTTATAGTGAGGAGGTTTATCATGGAAAAGAGGACAGGACTCGGCGCGAACGCGCTGATATGGTTTGGTGCGGGCGTCTCGCTCGCGGAGATTTTGACGGGCACGTTTTTTGCGCCACTTGGCTTTCGCGACGGCGGCATTGCAATCGTTGTCGGTCACGTGATCGGCTGCGCGCTGCTCTTCCTCGCGGGGCTGATCGGTGCGCGGACGCGGCGCAGTGCGATGGAGACGGTCAAGATGGCGTTCGGCGCGCGGGGGGGACTCCTCTTTGCTGCGCTGAACGTCCTGCAGCTCATTGGCTGGACGAGTATCATGATCTATGACGGTGCACTTGCGGCGGGCAGTGTTATGGCGGTATCGCATTGGATCTGGTGTCTCGTGATCGGCGCGCTCATCATCGTCTGGATTCGGATTGGCATCCTGCGCATCGAGCGTGTGAACGCCGTCGCGATGACAGCGCTCTTTCTCCTCACCGTGCTCCTCTGCTCCGTCATCGTGGGCGGCTCGGGCGCGGCGGCGGAAACTCCTGCGGGCGAGGCAATGAGCTTTGCGATGGCGCTTGAGCTGTCGATTGCAATGCCCCTTTCGTGGTTGCCGCTCATCTCGGACTATACGCGCGAGGCGGAGAAGCCCGCCGCAGCTGCCGCCGTCAGCGCCGTTGTCTACGGACTCATCAGCACGTGGATGTATTTCATCGGCATGGGCGCGGCAATCCTCACGGGCGAGTCGGACATCGCGCAGATCATGCTCCACGCGGGGCTCGGCGCGGCGGGGCTTGGCGTCGTCATTCTCTCAACGGTTACGACCACCTACCTCGATGCATACTCGGCGGGGGTATCGAGCGAGAGCATTGTGCGCGGCACCTCGGGGCGCGCGGTCGGCATTGGTGTCACCGTCTTCGGCGCGGTCGCGGCATCCCTCTATCCGATGGACGACATCACGGGCTTCCTCTACATCATCGGCTCGGTCTTTGCACCGATGATCGCCGTCCAGATTGCGAGCTACTTCATCCTGCGCGAGGATGCGGCGGATCGCTCCGTCCATGCGGTCAACCTCACCGTCTGGTTCGTCGGCTTCCTCTGCTATCGGTATCTCATGACCCTCGACACGCCCGTCGGGAGCACCCTGCCGACCATGGCGATCACGCTTGTACTTGCACTTCTCGCGCATCGTATATTTGAAAGGAAAGCGTAATGAACACCTCCATCCTCGAAAAGGTGCGCTGCGCCGTACCCCTGATCCACTGCATTACAAACTACGTCACGGTCAACGATGTCGCGAATGTCCTGCTCGCCATCGGCGCCCGCCCCGTCATGGCGGACGACCCGGAGGAGGCGGAGGAGATCACGGCTATCGCCGCGGGACTCTGCCTCAACATCGGCACGCTGAACGCGCGCACCATCCCGAGCATGCTCCTCGCAGGAAAGCGCGCGCGTGACCTCGGGCATCCTGTCGTCCTTGATCCTGTGGGTGCGGGCGCGAGCAAGCTCCGCACCGAGACCGCACTCCGTCTCCTCGATGAGGTGCAGCCGACCCTCGTGCGCGGCAATATCTCTGAGATACGCACCCTTGCCGTCGGTACGGGCACGACCTCGGGCGTCGATGCCAGTGCGGCAGATGCTGTCACCGAGGAGAATCTGGCGGCCTCGGCGGACTTCCTGCGCGCCTTTGCCGCACGCACGGGCGCGATCATTGCCGTCACGGGCGCAGTCGACCTTGTGACGGACGGTAGCTCCTGTTATGCTGTGCGCAATGGACGCGCGGAGATGGGGCGGGTCACGGGCACGGGATGTCAGCTTTCCGCGCTCCTTGCGGCGTCGCTCGCCGCTGCGCCCTCTGATCCTCTCGCAGCCGTCACGGAGACGGTTGCCCTCATGGGCGTCGCAGGAGAACTTGCATGGGCGCGTATGGGGGAGCATGAAGGCAACGCCTCGTATCGCACGCGGATCATCGACAGCATTTACTGTATGACGGACGAAGACCTCTCGGGACACAGCAGAATCACGAAGCTCTAAGGAGGGAACATGATGAAAATGTATACGGCACTCACGATTGCGGGCAGCGACTCGAGCGGCGGCGCCGGCATTCAGGCGGATTTGAAGACCATGACCGCGCACGGTGTCTACGGCATGACTGCCATCACCGCACTGACCGCGCAGAACACCACGGGCGTCACCGACATCCTCGCCGTCCCGCCCGCATTCCTCGCGGCGCAACTCGATGCCGTCTTTACCGACATCCCGCCCGATGCCGTGAAGATCGGCATGGTCGCGGATGCCGCGCTCATCCGCGTAATTGCCGAGAAGCTGGACGAATACCATGCGCAGAACGTCGTCGTCGACCCCGTCATGGTCGCGACCAGCGGCGCACGTCTTATCAGCGACGATGCGACGGACGCTCTTGCGACCCTGCTGCTGCCGCGTGCGAACATCATCACGCCGAACATCCCCGAAGCGGAGGTGCTCGCGGATATGGCAATCACTGATCGAAAGAGCATGACCGCAGCAGCGGCACGCATCTATGAGCATGCACACACGGCGGTGCTCATGAAGGGCGGACACTGCGTCGACGACGCGAATGATCTCCTCGTCGATGGGGCAGGCGCACGCTGGTTCGCGGGGCGGCGCATTGCGACCACGAACACGCACGGCACGGGCTGCACACTCTCCAGTGCGATCGCCGCGAACCTCGCACGCGGCATGACACTTGACATCGCAGTCGAACGCGCCAAGGCATACATCTCGGGCGCACTCGCTGCAGGGCTTGACCTCGGTGCGGGCAGCGGCCCCTTGGCACATGGATTTGATTTGAGGAGCGAGTTTATATGCTAGACACACGTACCCGCAAACTCACCCTTGCCGGCATCCTCGTCGCCGTCGCCGTGCTCGGCGGACTGTTCAGCATCCCCGTACTCGGCAGCCGCTGCGCCCCCGTGCAGCACCTCGTCAACATCCTCGCCGCCGTCTTCCTCGGCCCCGTGTGGGCGGTCGGCGTCGCGTTTGCCGCGAGTCTCCTGCGCAACATCTCGGGGCTCGGCAGCCTCATGGCATTTCCCGGCAGCATGATCGGTGCGCTCGCGTGCGGGCTTGCCTACCACTATACGAAACGCCTCGGCATCACCTGCATCGCCGAGGCACTCGGCACGGGCATCCTCGGCGCACTCGCGGCGTACCCCGTCGCCGCATTCCTTATGGGGCTGACTCCTGCAAGCTACACCGTCTATATCGTCCCCTTCCTTCTCTCTACGGGCGCGGGCAGCATCCTCGCGTATGTCCTCCTGCGGTTCTTGCTGCCGAAGATTCGGCGAGATTGAAGTCGGTGTTTTTCCTGATCTGCTCGGCTGTTTCATCCTGCGTGGATGAGTCACGTGGTTGTAAAGATCTGAAGCGGTGAATAGAAGAGGCTGTTGCACAAGTCAAAATGACTTCGTACAACAGCCTCTTTCGTATACATGGCTCAGGGGGTGACTGCGCGTTGATAGGCGTGCAGTTTTTCAATGTATGCTGTAATGTCCTCTTCGAGCTTGCTGCTCTCCTGATCGGCAGTGACGACAGCGTGGTTCGACTGGTTGCGCTCCTCGCGGATGTCGAAGTAGCTGCGCAGATAGTCAAGTGCCGCGTCGAGCGGCAGGTCGCTGCGCATTATACGATCTGAGTCGGAGAACATCCTACGATAAATTGCTTCGCGCTTCGCCCACTTCTGCGCGCGCTGCTCCTCGTCCGTGAGCTGCGGTGCGGGCGTTTTTGTCGGGTGGGCGATATCTGCAGCGGAGAGCCCGAAGATCTCGGTCACGCGTTTCTCGGAAAGCTGCCCGACGCGGTTGGGGATCGTCGGATAGAGCAACCCTTTTGTTTGGTTTTGTTGTTTTGCATTTTTCTTGAGCTGATCGATGGCTCGTCTCAGGGCGGCGTTATTGGTACTGATCGGCTCCAGTAATATGTCCTTGTTGGTGTATATGCTAAGGTTTCTGCTGTGGTCTTGGAGGAAGCTGTGCAGAATCCTCTGCAGATCATCGGGCAGTTCCACAAGGAGATCTTTTCGATTGTACTTCAAGATATAGCGAAACATATCCAACGCATCGCCATATGGGACTTTCTCCTTTTCCTTTCTTTTCCTTTCAGGGTCATACGAAATAATGAATTCCTGCTGCCAACTGCGGAGGCCTTTCTTCGCTGCTTTCTTACAGTCACGTATGGCAAAAATATCCTCTGTATAGCAGATTCTCTTATCCACGATGATCTGCGGAATCCATTCGGTGCAGAGGGTCATTGCCTGTTGAAGGAATTTCTTGCGCAGGCACCATTCGATGATGTTCAGGCGGCGCTCCTCACGCGTCCCGCTGCCGAGGACGGTGCCGTATTCCCGCTCGAGTACGCGGATGATCCGCCGAAAGAGCTCCTCCTGTATGGGGCCGCCGCTCTGATTGCGGAATACGCGGATGTGCTCGCCGAGGCTTTCCAGTTCCTTCTCGATGATGCTCGTGCGGCAGATGCGTATGGCGTCGGAGAAGCTGCGCATTGCGCCGAGGAGGCTGCGGAATGGCTCGCTGTACGCTCTGGTATCACCAAAGTATTCGTCCAATGCCTGTACGCTGCCGTATTTTTGAAACTCGTCCATGCCCGCGATCATGTCGAACATGCGATGGATATCGTCGGCAAACACGATGCTTCCCTTTGGTGCATTCCGATCTTTTCCCGCATAGAGGACGTGACCAATGCGAATGCCCATGTATTTCGAGAGCTGCATGATGGCGAGCATCATCATCGAGGTATGGCGAAATCCACCCGTCATGTCGGCGTGCAGGACAATGTCGTGCAGACCTGCTGCCTCTGCCGCCTCCTGTTCACGCTGGATGACGTCGCCGAGGGCGGCGATGTAGCGCATTGCCCCCTCCATGCCGGCGTCCTCATCGAAGGCACTTTCCTCGAATCGCTCTGCAAGCTCCGGATGTTTTGCCTTGACCTGCTCCTTTAGGAAACTGATGGCGGACATGGAGCTGCGTCCGTATTTCTCAAAAATCCTTTTCCATGGCTCTGCTGAATGAAGCTTTGTAACGTCTTTGCTTGTGACGAGGATGATCCGATCCAGTCCTCCCGCCTCGCGGAGACTGTGCTGCAGCTGATAGATGCCTGCCTCATTGGTCTGTATACCACAAAAAGCGGTGCCGACGTCCGCACCGCAATACTCCACCGTCTCCGGGATTTTGGGCAAGCTGCTCACAAATGCAATCATGATGTTGTAGGTCTTTTTGTCCAAGAGGATCATCCTTTCTTCACAGCGCTCTGAGAGATTTCCTTAGAAAAAGTCGGAGCCTCCTCCCCATGAGCTGTCATCGCTGCTGCTCCAACTGTCGTCGCTCCCCCAACTATCACTACTATCCCAACTGCTGTCACTGCTCCAATCACTGTCATCCGAGGAACTCATCATATCATCCGCCTCCCAATGCGCATCATCCATCGCGCTGTTCAAATCATCCATCATCATCCGCATGCTCTCCTCCGATTCCCACATTGCCTCATCAGTTACCCGCTGCGCCTCCTCTGTCGTCCACTGACCCACTTCGTCCGACTGCCGCATCATCTCGAACATCTGCCTCTGCTGCTCATCCTCCATCCATGCCTGCTGTGCCTCTGCCTCCGACGAGCGGAACATACCCATGATTGCCGAAAAGATACTCATACTTTTTTCCTCCTTGATTCCTAACTTCTCTTGTTGACAGGATGTATTATATCCAATCGGAGGAATGAAGTCATTGCAATAAACCTGTGGAGTTAAGGAAGCAC